>CALZKX010000201.1 GCA_945788155.1 uncultured Flavobacteriaceae bacterium | reverse complement strand
TCTGCATGAAAGGTATCCAATACATAGCACACTTAGAGTCATCTACATCCTCTCCAGTGTTAGGATTCTTCCCAGATATTGTGGTGTACCATGCACACCTATGAATCTTATTATCTTTAATCTCTTCGCATACACCACCAAGTGGGCATACTGTTACTGTTTCTAGCTTAGTTGACATACAATCATATCCACGTATTTAGGGGTAAAGTTAGTTGCCTGTGCTGTACTTCCTGAGATAGCTGTTGATCCATCAGTAGCTGTTGATCCAGACATTGATGGTGCTGTACCTTCTGTTGTCCCTGATGCAACACCACCAGCAGGATTAGCTGCTGTACCTGAAACAGTGTGTGTATGTGCACCATTAGTTGATGTATCTGCTGTAGTTTGCGACCGGAGCCCTGAAGGTTGATTTGCCCCATCTGGACTGGTTCCTACATTATACGTATGGGAATGGTCTCCATTACTTGCTGCTGTACCAGTAACACTATGAGTGTGGTTTACTATCTCAGTGTATTCATGAGTATGACTTCCAGCTGCAATAGTACCAACTGCATGGCTATGTGCTGGCCCTGCAAGAGATCCATTACCATGATAGTGATTATCCCAAGCTGAGTAAGCAGTAGTACCACCAACTGATCCACCAGTAGCTGATGCAACTGTAACGATCCTAAGACCAGAGTCACCCTGTGTTGTTACCTCAGCCCATCCTGAGGGTGCTGAAGCTACATACATAGCTATAGGAGTAGCTGCTGGAATAACACCAACAGTTTCACTATTCAGGATGCCTTGCCCTGCTGCAACACCTGTTGCAGTTAACTCACCGAAAGCAGGCTTAACATTTGCTCCTGCACTGATCAGTATCTGTCCTGATGTACCATTACTAGCCATCAGATCGTAACCATCATCAGTAGCATTCTGTACAATAAGAGCACCTTCTCTTGAAGGTGATGCTCCAGGTAATCCACCGGCACTAGCTGCTGCTTCATCTGCACTTACACTTGCTGCTGCTGCACTTGCTGCTGCATTAGTCTCTGCTAGCTCAGCTGCTGTTTCTGCAGTCTCAGCGTTAGTCTCAGCGAGTTCAGCTGCTGTCTGTGCAGTCTCAGCTGCTGTCTGTGCAGCCTCTGCTGCTGTCTGTGCAGTATCTGCTGCCTCTCTATGAGTCTTAGCTGAATACGTTGGACTAGTATCATTAGGTGTTACTTGATCCCAAATATCTCCTGTACCTACAGCGTACTGTTGTGCATTGACAGAACTCTGTGAAGTAGAAGCTGCTGATATAGCTGTCTCTACTAAATCAAATGCTGCATCTATCGCATCATCCATAGCCTCTATATCAGCAGCACTAGCAGTCTGTCCATTAATTGCTGAGAATGATTCTGTATAATATGTTGACATTATCTGCTCTCCTTATTGTTGCAATCCTTCGATTGTATAGTCAGTTATGTAATTATGAACTGTGTGACTCTGAGCATACTTAGAAGAAGTACTTACTGTGACAGCCATATTAGTTCCGTGTCCTGTGTACTGCAATGATTCTATATCTAAGATTCTACCACCGTATATGAATGATCCCCACTCACCTACTCCCCATACCCCACCTTGTCCTTCTAGTGTTGGACTCTCAACTGAGCCTTGTGGTACTATGCCTTCTTTGTAGTTATATGCACTCGATACTGAGAATGATAACTGGTTAACACTTGTGATTTCAAACTGTAATCTTCTGAACTTCTTCCAGTTACGAGGAGAACCGAAGTGGTTATAACTAGTAGTGAAAGTAGCTGAGATAGCAGTACCGTCAAATGATGTACCTTTTAGTAGCTGCATTACGTATCCATCGGATGTACCGAAGAATATCTTATTAGTACCATCTGAGTAGTCATCCTCTGTAGCACATACTACACTGTGCTCTAGTGATATCTTAGTAGCACCCTTAACTCTCTTACCTAAGAATGTAAAGACTAAACCTGAGGAGTTACTCGTAACGTCATCATCATAGAATTGATAGAATCTATTAGTAGTCCTATCAACTACTGATACTCCCATGTTGTTCCTGTTGGTATCGAAGGTCTTCTGTACATTCCTACCTATATTCTTCGCAGAGAAGTCACCATACTCTGCTGTCTGTTCTAAACTTGAGAACCCTCTATTATCTGAGTAATAAAGAGTACCTAGCATATTCTGTACTGTGTCTGAGAGAGCTCCACTTGAACTACTGAAATCATCTAGCTTGAATGTGAAGTCTGTGTCTGTTGTACCATAGTACAGAGCTTTAATCTTACTCTTGGTGAAGATCATAAGAACACCACCTGGTGCCTCTTTGAAGTCTTTAACCGTATCACCAATATAAATCTCACCAGCTAATCCTGTTGCTGAATCCCATGCTGTAGGATCACCTACTTCTGAGAATAAGATGTGCCCCTTAGGATACACTAGGAATAGCCTGTTACGCCAGATACCTATGTGAGTAGGGAATACACTAGCTCCTACTATTGAGGTCATGTCTAGTTGTGTTATTATTGTTCCATTATAGAAGCATGGTTGTGATACACCATCTACCCAAGCCATGATTGGTAGGTTAGTGTTGTACTCACTGAATCTACCGTTGACTGCCCTAACTGTACCGTTCTTAGTTAGTGTAACTCCTGATGTATCAATCTCTGACCATCCACTGGCAGAGTCTACGAACATCCTCTCATTGTTACCTTCTGTCGGAGTGTTCTCATCACTAGCATTATCTGTTCTCCATGCATATACATTATCTTCATAGATATGCACACCTGAGGCTTCACCATAACAGGTATCATTGACAGCTGTGGTATCACCTATTGGCATAATAAGAGCTCTGTTAGCTTCCCGTGTAGTATCTACTTCAGACCCAAAGGTAGCAGTATCCAGACCAGTACCACTAGGTGCAGTTCTCCCATCATACCTTTCGTACCCAGGCATACTCTTGTAACCACTATATACATCATCTTGATCTATATAATTCTTACAATCAATAAGCTCACCAGCTTTCAACTGTAAGTTAGTTACCTGCTCATTAAGACCACCTTTCAAGTCAACGACTTTAGTCTTAACATTGCTTATGTTTATTCGTCTGTTATCTAGCATATCGGCCTAGTTCTTACGTATCTTGTAGGGATCTGTTGTCTCATCATATCTCCTATGATGCTACTAGCTCGTGAGGTGTAACCTTGGAACATATCACCTGAACCGAGGAATACTCCATAGTTAACAAGTGCTTGATATACGATAGCCATATGAAATTCTGAGGGACAGATAGGCTCATCGGTGTTGTTTGCTAATACTTGTGGTTTCCTCCAGTAGTGTAAAGCTAATGCTTCTACCTCACTAGCTGGGTTCATCCATATTGATTGTGTTGTAGGATGTATAGCGTACCGTGATGGCTCACTGTTATCCTCTTCGTCTACTTCTTTTAATAGATAAGCATCATAGCTAATCTTCTGAAGAACTCTAGCATCATCTCCTAGAATCCCTCTGTACTTACCAACAACACTAGTTGAACTACCGAAGATATTCAATAGAGTATACTCAGTCTGTCCTACTACTGTTGAGAATCCTGTCTCTACTTTAAGGAACTCCCAGTCTTGTCTTAAGTTCTGGATATCTTCCCATGCTGCGGAGACTAACGCTGCGATAGTACCTTGATATCCAGTAGATGTTACAGAACTAAAAGTACCTTGCATCCCACTTAGTGTATTTACCTTCTGGCATAACTCAAGGTATGTCATCTGAATCTCCTATTAGATTTCTTCTATGTCATCGTCAGCTACGAGTGCTTTATGATCTAGGATAGCTTCTTTGATCTTACCTACTGTCATCGCTGTACTTACTTTAACACCCATCTCTTTAGCTACCTCTATCAGCTTAGTCTTATTGAACTGATGGATATCAAGATCTGCAGGTTTCTTCTTTGCCTTCCTCTCTACTACATCACATTCGTTGACATAGTTAATGAACTTCATGTCCTTTTGATTAGCCTTATAGTCTTCCTCATATAAGAAGAATTCACAATTAGTATTCATATTCAGACAATGTACCATTTGAACTTCATCTTTCATCTTTAAATCTCCTTGAATTAATAAAGAACCTGAGCTCCCTCGGAAGGGAGCCCAGATTACATTAGGTTACGCAGGGTTAGCGTACATTACAGCTATTCCCTCAGTCCTAACTACCTGACGACCCCATACCCAAAGTGTTCTCCACTTCTCACCGAATGTTGCTTCAGCAGTAAGAGTGTCTACTTTAGACATCTGAAGTGCAAATGAAGTAGCCATTTTAACACCACAGATAATTGGGTATGCGTTAGTAACAGTTGGACCATTATTACTTACGAAGATTCTCATACCATTTACAGAACCGATAAGTCCAGTTCTTGCAAGTGCTACGTTGTCACCAGAGAAGTCAGCTGCTTTAAGATCAGACAGCTTTAATCTGTTGGCGTACCACTCAGGGATGATAACCCATTTCTCACCTTCTACGTTCTGCTCAGCAATAACAGAACTAAGGTCTACTAGTTTATCCATAGCGTTTGTTCTATCAAGAGCGATAGCACCAGCTACAGTATTAACTCCCAAGTTGTAAGAACTTGAGATAGCACCAGCAGTTGCACCAGCATTACTTGCATGTGGATTAGCTGCCATATGTGTTGTTACGTTCTTATCAATATGTAGTCCCATTCTCTCACGAGCATCTGTTACGTACATATCCATAAGGCCTACGTCAGTCTGAACTTTATCAACATCCTCAACTATGAATGCTTGGTAAGCAGCCTGATCAATAGACATTTCCTTAGCGTTAGCAGCAGGTACTTTATACGTAAGGGCTTCACCTTTAGAATACGTTGTAGGTGTTCCTGTGTCAGGTGCAACCCTGATCTCAATACGATCACCCATATTCTTGAATTGACCTTCATAATCAGTGTTAGTTACTTCTTTCCACACTGTACTTGCATAGAAATCATAAAGAACTTTCTTTGCGTAGAGTAAAGGGATGTAACGATTGGTACCGTCAGCATCACCCATATTACCAGCGGTATCGGTAAATATATTAGTCTCTCTTGCAATCTGTTCAGCTTCTAGTGCTCCACCACCACCAACTACATTAATATCAGCCATGATCTTTCTCCTATATTATTGAAAGCTATAGGAGTTCTTTATGCTACAATACGACCATCTCGTTGAGCTTGATCAATTATTGCATTCATCTCTCCTACAAACTTCTCTCGTCCTTTGTATTTACCTCTGTTCACATCCTCAAGAAATTGAGAGATTTTAGCCATAGATATATAAACAGGCTTAGAGGCAGGTTTCTGAATCTGCACTTTCTGTGCATTCTCGCTTGTCTGAGACTTAGGGGTAACCTTCTTATCTAAGGTTTCCTGTCCTGCGTTCTTCAGACTTTTGAACTCATTAAAGAAATGAGCGACTCTTCCAACATCACCAACAGACTGAGCTTGTAAGAATAGAGTTTCACGTTTAGATCCACTAATAGGATCAGGTAACTTCATCCAGTCTAACCATTCAACACTCTTATCGATCTGCAAGTAATCAGGTACTACAGCAGTCAACCTCGCAAGGTATTCCTGATGTGCCTGCTGAGCCTGTGTTGTTGCTTGGGCTTCGCTGTCCTTCTTACGTTGCTCTCTTTCGAATGCTAACTGTTCTTTGAGTGGAGTTACTTGAGCATCAATAGAAGCCTGTGTAGTCTTACTGATTGCATCAAGAGTATCAATACCTACGATCTCTTTCTGTTCATCAGTAAGGACATCTGGCAACGGTTGCTTAGATGTTATCTCTGCTAGCTGCTTGGATAGCTCATCGACCTTATCAGATAAGGCGTTACTGCTATTCAAGGCTTTCGAGAGATCAGTCCTAAGCTGGAATATCGTTGCATCACTAGATGCCTTCTGGCTTTTCCATCTGTGCTCTAACTGCTTGTACTCTTTCTTCCACGACTTACGCTGTGGTTTTGTTGGGGTTTCTTCAGCTTCTGTATCGAAAGTATCTTCCTGAGCGGTTGCCTCTTCTTGGGCAAACTCAGTAGGTTCTTCTTCGGGAGACTCTTCATTCTGAGCGGTTCCTTCTGAAGCCTCGACTTCCTTCTTTACTTCCTCTGTGTTGGCAGCTTCTTCACTAGCAGGGTTGCCATACGCACCACGTTCTAACTCTTCTATCTCTTTAGATAGAGTATCTTGCTTGGACATGCGAGCTGTCCTCCTCATATTTAATACCACGATTCCTGCCCAGACCTTGATTGGCGATTAGGCGGAGATGGTTTTATAAACTATTACTTTCTTTATCAATGATTGCTTGTACTTCTTTTAACGTCTGCTTACAACCTTGGGCATAACGTATCTTTGAAATGTCTCCGGAGACATTAAGTATTAAATCAATGTCCCGGAGTTTCTTGTTTATATGATCTTCCAATGCTTTCTCTAAATTCATTAGATACCTGATCCTGTTCTTTCTTTAGTAATTATCTCTTTATTAATTGCCATATCTCTTTGGTCAATCTCAGCAGCTTTAAGTTGAGCATCAGTCTGATCCTTAATAAGTTTCCTTTGAAGCTCACCAGCTTGTAGCTGTTGTGCACCTGCTGCCATACTCTCTTGACCAGAGATCTGTCTGTCTGTTGCTGCGTAAGAGACTTCCCTATCCGCTTGCTTTTCTTGAGCTTCTCTTTCAGCTGCTTGAGCTGCTGCTTCAGCTGATTTCTTCTCTTGCTGTTTAAGCTCATAATCAGTTGGTATAGGATTACCATCAAGACCAATGTCTTCTGCTACCTTACGTAAGATATTAGCACGTCCTGATCTTCCCATAGTCTCCTGGTCGAATTGGTTAGCAGTTGCAGTTAAGAACTCATTACGTCTCATTGCTTCAAATGCTTTGATACTTAACACTGCACTTCCGATAGGTACTACTGTTACATCTCCAGTGAACTTGTTAGGGTTCTTCAACATATTCATATAGAACTGTTGTTCAACTCTAGGTTTAATTAGACCATCATCTATATTACGTATAGCATCCTTGATTATCTTTGATGCTGACTCAAGTAACATAGACAGTCCTCCGAGCGTTGCTGCAGCTCCTGAGACTCTTTCGTTACCATAGGCATACCTAGGTATACCTGTGACATCATCGGCTCTCTGCTCGAATTGTGTGTACACTTCAAGTAGTTCCCTGGCATTACTATCTGGCTGGAACCAGTTGATAGCCTTTCCTTTGTTTCCTATTGGATCACTCTTAGTTTGAATGATCATTCGTGGGCCTATGCCTTGGATACCATCAGACTTACTAGCTAGTAAATCAATGTTAACTTCCATAGATGGGCCACTAGCAAACCCTAGGTTATTAGCAAGAGCTCTCGCTGTAGCATTACACATCCTCTGGATGTCTCGCATCAAGTTAGGAAGAGAACGACCCCAGTAACTGCCAGGTCTATTCATAAAGGATGCTTTGTAATAAGGCCTACGAAGAAGAGGGTCATCATTAACGACACACTTGATTACTTCATGATCTACTATGATAGCTTCTACTTCGATCATATCATTATCATCTGACATAGGATCAAAGCCATCACATACGAACTCCCACTCTTTCAATATCTTAGCAGCAATAGGGCCGAAGAAATGAATACCATGATATACACCACGGTTAGCTTCGAACTCATTACCACGTCTCTCTTGATCTGCTTTCTCTGTCTCTACTGCACCATCTTCCCACCATGAAGTACCTGATGAAGGGGTATATCCTGAGTTAGTAAGTACTTTATTGATTCCTTCTGCATAGTAGTTAGGAGCATTACGTAGTAAGGATAACTCTTTACGAGATAACCTTAAGTGTTCACATGAGTTACCATCATTAACACAGGTAGCATTTGGACTAGGATACATATCTAATGCATCTACTCTACCATTACCAAAGATAATAGCTTCCTCTACTACAGCTTGTCCATTCTCCCATCGCATCTTCCTAGACTTCTCTACTATCGGGCCTTTCATGAATGCTGTTGGGTATACTACGAAGTCATCAATAAATGTAGTAAGAGAATCTGAGAACTTACCCTCTGCGAATTGATCTTCTATCTGACGTTCCATGACATCCATCTGGAATTGAGCTTCCTTCTGAATCTCTTCGTTCATTGCTATCTTGATGTCACGTTTCTTCTGGTTTATATCTTTGATTGTTTCTTGAGCTGCTTCTGCTGGTTGTTCCTGTGATTGTACTTGATCTGCAGCTGCTTCGAACTCTTTCTTGATTGCTTCTTCAATAGATTTAATCATCTGATCAGGGAGATCAGGATTAGGTGTAGGCATGACAGTCCATGCTTTACCCTTTGCTGGCTTAAGAACATCTGCTATCCACGACTTAGCTGCTCTTGCCTTCGTTGCAGTGATGTTCATGAATATCTTTGAACCACCCTCTGCTTCAATTAATGCTAGGTCTTTAGGTGAATACTCTCCATTGAAGGCTCTGAGGGATTCAAATATCTCCTCTTTAATTCCACTAGCTTCCTTGGCATCTTTATTGACACCAAACTCCTCGAGGATATGACCTGCTAAGGAGCTCTTGAACAACAGATCATCTTCCATCTGTTGCCCAAGAACGTCAGCTTCTGCTTCCTCTGCTAATCTGATCTCATTGTTTATGATCTGATCAGCAGTTTCTATGTGTAGCCCTGGTCTGTCTTCAGCCATTAGCTAGCTCCTATTATACTCTATTCCATCCATACATCATGTAGTCAACGTGAACAACATTAGATGCTGCAGACCTATTATGGATTGATACCATTGGGTAAAGTGCTACAGTTTCTGTTACACCTGCTGTGTTCTGAGTAGCTGCTAGGTTACCATCAATGAAGAACTTACAAGTCAGTCCATCCTTAGAGATTTCTACTCTGAATGTTTGGTAGGCATCAGCTACTGGTACTGCACCAGTTCCTAAGAGTCCTGAACTATCTGCTGTTCCAGAGTCGACTGTTGCTGCTATGTATTGGTCAGTAGTACCATCTACGTCATAGAGAAAGCCTGCTGTATCAGCACCAGACTGAGCTGTAAGAGTAGTACCACTATAAGCTAATGGCTCTTCTATTGTTACTGTATCATGGAAGCCTACAAATAAAGCAATGTTAGTTATATCAGTTACATTCTTAACTCGTGCTTCCATGAACAGCCCACCGTAGTTAGCTTTACCAGGATGTACTCCAAACACTTGATTGCCGTGGTTGTCTGTAGTAGATGTAGTGAGGATCATATCACCATTCTGATTGAATGCTGAAAGTACCGAAGTGCCACCATCTTCCACTGTGTCAAAGCGATTAACACTAGCGTCTCCACCAGATGCTCCGAGGAAGTCATCAAAGATAACTATACCACCAGTTGGTGATACATTACCAGTGATTTCATTGTTGTTACCATCATAGAGTTTAGATACTCTAAGTTTGTTTACGTTTAAATTCTCGTGTCTCATGTTGTTTCTCCTATTATAATTCCCTACCGAAATCTCCAATTATGGGCTCAGAGACTACACCACACTATGTGGGAATCCCTGCGGTTAGGGGTTTACTTGATTTTAATGAATGCACATGTGATGACAGTAGTAGCACTGTTCACTGCGTTATTAGTTATTGTTAAGACTGCATTCCCATGAACCATATGGGTAGTGTCTTCAGCTAATGCATAAGTAGTAGAATCATCTGAATCAACGATGTTTGCTCCGTTACTAGCTGCACCTATTAGGTCTACTCCTGATAAACTATCAGCTATCTGTAGATCACTGTTAACTGTTGGGCCTGTAGCCCCAGCGTTAATGCTTACTGAATGCAGTTGCATCCCTTTTGCACCTGTGATAGTTCCTGTATCCATCGAAGCATCTGTGTCATCTGCTACAAAGGTTACGTCTATAAACTTAACTCCGTGATGCCAGCTTACTGGCCCTACTGTTGTACTCTTGTTAGCCATTGTATCTCTCCTATTTAAAGGTTGATTGTTATGGTAGCGGAGGTGGGAGTTGAACCCACTGCTCTGAGCTTATGAGGCTCAGCTTCTAACCGTTGAATTACTCCGCAACACTTGTTCATATTATTGGTGACCCTACCGAGAATCGAACTCGGTAACCAAGGTTGAAAGCCTCGTAGCTTAACCAGCTGCTCCTAGGGCCATATTGGAAGGGGTAGGAGGAATCAAACCTGCCACCTTGGGGTTCAAAGCCCCACGCCCTAATCGTTGGACTATACCCCTATAATCCTCTTGGCAGACACTGAAGGAATCGAACCCTCTCCTACTGGTTTGGAGCCAGATTGGTCACCATGACCTAGTATCTACAATGGCAGTCCTACAAGGATTCGAACCTTGGCTTAATGCTTAACAGGCACTCGTGCATACCAAACTACACCATAGAACTACACTAAACTGTGGAGCGGATAGAGATGATCGAAATCTCTCACTACGGCTTGGAAGGCCGAGGACTATCCATTAGCTTACCCGCATGTTTCTTTGGTGGAAGAACAGGGAATCGAACCCTGATCTCTGAGGTGCAAGCCCAGTATAATCCCGTTATACTACTCCCCCACTCTTAATTGGCGACCCTAGAGAATTATGATATCTCGACCTCTCGGCTGACAACCGAGTGCTCTTCCTCTGAGCTATAGAGCCATTGTTTCTTTCTGGGGCCCCAGCTAGGAATTGAACCCAGTTCGCTTGCTTACAAGGCAAGACATCATCCAGATAAATGTTTCAAGGGCATATCTTATGGAGGAAGGTAGATGAATCGAACACCCAGGTTTCACCCTGCCAGTGGGTTCAAACCACGTTTGCCCCTTGGCGGTACCTTCCATTATTCTTGGTAGTTTCACTAGGACTCAAACCCAGATCTCTCGCTAATCAGGCAAGCGTTCTATCATTGAACTATGAAACTATACTGGAATCCCATAACGGTATTGAACTGTTCTTTCAGGGGTTGCAATCCTAAAGCCAGACCTCTGGATGAGATATCCTAATATTATTGTGGAACTCCATAGTGGAATTAAACCACTGTAATCAAGGTTCGTAACCCCGACACCGGAGTCACCGGATGGAGTATTGGAAGTCCCGACAGGACTCGAACCTGCATATCGAAGGGTAGAAACCTCCTGCTTAATCCATTTAGCTACGGAACCACTCTTTATCTATTACCACGCTCATGCGTGATGGAGGAAGATACTGGATTCGAACCAGTGTGTCTGTTACGACAACCTTGGGTTAGCAACCCAGTACATTACCTGACTCTGCCAATCTTCCCTAGTGTTAACATCTATGCCATAGTTTCTGTGGACTATGAACCCTACTGCGATACTAAGATGTTAACTAGTGGTACTAGAGGAGGGATTCGAACCCATCACTTGTACGGGCTTAAACCGTATGCCTCTGCCGTTGGGCTACTCTAGTATACTCATGGTAGTCTAAGCAGGAATTGAACCAACATCTGACAGTTATAAGCTGCCTGCTCTACCATTGAGCTATTAGACTATATTAACCTGCTGGAACTCAAGGCCATATACCAGCTTTAGGCACGAAGGAGGAAGGTTAATTCATGGTAGTTCTTGAAGGAATCGAACCATCATCTCTTGGATGTAAGCCAAGCGTTCTAGCCATTCTACTAAAGAACTAAACAACTCTGGTGGACTCTAATGGAATCGAACCACTCTTGTCCGGGCTTCAACCGAATGCATTGCCACTCTGCCAAGAGTCCATAATATTCTGTGGTGTGACCTGACGGACTCGAACCGACACTATCAGGGCCACGACCTGACGTGCTAACCATTGACACTAAAGTCACCATACAAACTTATATGGTGGTTCTTGAGGGTATCGAACCCACTCGGCCTTCCGGACAGGGTTTACAATCCTGCTCGTCTCCTTAACGATCTAAAGAACCACTCTGTTCTGTGGTACTTGGGGAGAGATTCGAACTCTCACTGAATGGTGTCTAAGACCACTGCCTCTGCCGTTGGGCTACCCAAGCATACTAATCAATTTAACTCACCCCTTTCGTTAGAAGGATTCTCCTTGTCCCGATGCCAAGGTGCTTTACTTTAAGCTATGTGAGTTAAAACTATGGTCTGGGTGGCTGGATTCGAACCAACGACTTCCTGCGTCCAAGGCAGGCCTTCTGACCTCTGAATTACACCCAGATATATTCTGTGGTGCACCGCCAGAGAATCGAACTCTGATTTGAAGGTTAAAAGCCCCCTACTTTACCATTAAGTTAGCAGTGCACATAGTTATCCCTTTAGTCCTGGATAGGGCTTAAGGAGATGCTTATGTTTATGCACTACTGTTAATGTTCTCATTTGGTTACCTTAATGGTCATAAAGGGGCTTAATGTGTATTATTATGCCCACAGTACTTGTGGAGCTATTATCCTTCTTGGTTTCTGATTAAATGATCCTTGTGTATTCAAGCACTCCTGTACAAAGGTAAGTGCTATTGCATCAACGATATCTGGACTTGGTAGTCCTAGTTTCTTTATGTCCTTCTTAGCCATCAGCTGCACTTGCATCTTTGGATTATATCCGTACTGCATACTGAGGAACTGTTGTCTCATATCTTCATTCATTGGTAGTTGAGCACCATTCTCTAACCACTGCTTGGTATGTCCGTATAGCTGTGATCTCAAGTTCAAGTACTGCTGTGGTTCAGTAGACTTATTAGAGACTACCACTGGGATAGTTGGTAATCCTAGTTGTCTACATCTATCATATACTCCAGCTCCGATACCAATAGCATCTATTGCTACCACTTGAGCTCTTTGGAGGTTACGGTACTCTACTAGTTTACCAGCTACTTCCATTGTGTCGAGGCCTCTGTACTCAGTTATATCGAGGAGCTTCGGGCCTTGTCTAGTTACGAATACTGTACTGTCGTCTCCGAATCGAGCTATATCTGCACCACTGATCCGAGGGAATCTACCGAAGTACATTTCATCTACTCGGTTCTTAATGGCACTGCTGATTAGATCAGTTGGGAAGAACTGTGAGTTACTTGCCCGTGGGAACTGACCGAGTACCCTTACCCTGAAGATATCACTATCCTCTCCGTAGGTACTCTTCATCTCTTCGATCCAATCCTTATTGATATTAGGTGAATCGTATGCTGAGAAGTGCATCGTAGTCCATTTACCACCATGCTCTTTCTGCATTGACTCTTTCGAGAAACACTCAGCAAACCTACCAGCAGAACGAAGTGGGTTAGATGTCATTACAAACCTACCACCCTTTCCAGTGGATAGAGTACCCAGTAGTAGATCAAATACCTTTTCATCTATACCCGATGCTTCATCTGCTAGAACTACATATGATTCAGAGTGACCACCCTGCAATGATTCCTCATTCTCTGCACTAGCTGTTACCAAGCTAGCAAAGATATGTGGTCTACTCTTGATCTTAATATTCTCTTTCGTGATCTCAAAGAAGTCTTTGAAATCCTCTGGCATCTTAGCATGCCACTTACAAGCCTCAGCGTGGAATACCCTTGTGAGCTGCTGATAACTTGGACTAGTAATTAATACCCTACAGTCCGGTTGAGTTAGTAGGAAGAGGAAGGTTAACCAGACTAGAGTGGCTGTCTTACCGGCTCCCTGACAACTGGCACATGCTGACCTTGCCTGTGGGTGCCATGCATCTAAGATGAGCCCCTTCTGTTGTTCAGTGGGCTCTACTTGGAACAACTGCTTGATACCTAATAAGGGGTTCTTCTGCCATATCTTCTGCAGTTCTTGTATCTGCTTCTGACTATTACTTGGCATCTTTAACCTTGTATGAACCAGCTTCGATAGTCTCGTTTACTTCCTTCTTAGCTTCTATTAGTAGGGAGTCAATAGCTCTGCCGTGGTCTACCTTAGTTACTTCTACTTTATCAGTGAATGCTCCTACTGATCTTCCTAGCATCTCGATAGCCTTTAGCATACTAGCTCTAGCCTGAGCTCCTGTACTGCTAGCACAGATCTCTTTGAGTTGCTCTACTTGGAGTATTAACTCACTTTGGACATACTTCTTAGTTATCTCAGTCTCTTGTACATTCTTTAACTGGAGCTCTTTGATGTACTTAGCTACATTTGGTTTCTCTCGTAGGTACATTCCTAAGAGGTTCTGATACACTTGAGTCCTATTCTTCTTAGGTAATACTTCTAAGAATCCTGACTCCTTCATAGCTACTGAGTTACTACCAGCCTTAACGAATACCCATCCATATACTAACTCTTCCTTCGATAATGAGTTAGAGTCATATTCACTTATGATCTTCTTTAGTTCTGGGTCTATGTATCTTACTGCTAAGGCTTTGTCTAGGTGTATCTTAGAGTAGTCACCTTTGTTTGTCTTCACCATTACATTTAGTTCCCATGCAGTATTGATTGCATCCTTATAGTCTTGGATATAACGGTAACAAGACTTATAATCTATTGAGTACTTAGTTTCTAATTCTCGTAGTGTAACTCCAGAGAGGAACTCCTTGACCATCTGGTCACGTTGTTCCTGTGTGAAATCGTTAAGAGACAGTTTAGTCTTACGTTTCTTTAGTCTCTTCCGAAGCTCTTTAGTTCCTGGTAGCTTCTTCTTATTTATCTTCCTGCAGCCACAGGTAGACACTTTGCCTGAGGTTAGCTTTGAAGTTCTCCGTAGGACTCTCTTCTCACATATGCAGAGACATTCCCAGAGGACTTCACCGGTACTCGAGTGTCTCTTCTTTGAATCCTTCACGACAAGAAGACTTCCAAAGATTCTTCCTTTGAGATCAGTGAATACACCTGCAGCCATGTGGTACTCCCGTGGAACTCCGGTTGAACTAGAGAACCTTAGTTAAGTTAGAGTAATTAAGTTAGTATATTATGACCCGAGGTATCATTAGTTAATATAGCTATGTATTTGTAGATGTACCTGACTAGTTGAAGATTAGTTAATGAGGACCCGAGCTCTACATATGAATTAAACATTTAGAAAATCTAAAGTATCTATAGATATTATAAGCTAAAATCACCGATTTGTCAACACAATTCTGAAGATATCTTCATAACACTGAGAAAGGTACGTATTATTAACTATATAATATACTGTAGATATACGGTTGAACTCGTTGGGAATCCTGAGGATATCGAGTGAGTTACATAATGGTAAGCCACCCCAGGAAACAACGGGAAAACGTATGGGTTTTATCAGAAATATACCCTAGAGGATGAGTGACCATCCCCACGATTCACGGGGGTATCGCCCTCACAGATCAGATGGTGTACCCCCTCGATATCAAATGACCCCCACCCGCCTCAAAAGGCTCAAATGTTACATAATGATGCTCTCTAGGTCAATAAGGGCGGTGTCTCCAGAGACATCCCCCGGATTCCAACGGATTCTTCACGACACACAGGCACTCATGTACGCATAATGTGAGGTTGGGGTATGCCTTTTGCATCCCAAACAGGTTGAGCATCGAGTCATTCTCGGTGTTCACAGGTTATCACGATACACGATGACCTTCATATGGCGAGTGCTAGTAAGCCCACGATTCATGTGTTACAGACGTAACGTCAACATGAGGCATCCGCTTTGACCCATATGAGAATCCTATGCCAGTTGCCGACAGGTAACATAGGTCGAGTACGGGAAACAAGGCATCATGTGCTTGTTGTCCACAGGTAGATGTGCTTACTGAGCCAGTTGAATTCGCTTAGTATCATGCTGTTAGCCTAGCTCAAAACGATGTGTCCGCCACTTAGCATACTTGTGCAATCCAAGGTGCAACGTGACCTACGGGTAATGACATACGATACATCCGCTTGACAACATAGGCGACCCAGATTGATACATGAGGGTGAACGACTGCGAGAGTACAACGCAAAGACGTAAGCATGAGCATCGAAACAGCCACACCGGACACAAAGAAGTACTGTCGAATATCACGGCAAGCCCAACCGAAAAGACCGAGTCACACAAGGTAGACACACATGGAATCATAGGCACTAGCAACGCTTACCATGTGTGTGCCTTGTGAGAAGTTCACGGTGTCTCCAGAGACATTTTGAGTTTCTCACAATGCACACAACGTGTAATGTGACCGTCACACTTACGTGACACAAGGAGTCGCCTAGCGACAAAGGAATGAGCCATTATGACACAATCAACTGTAGTAGAAAACGTAGCTGTTGACCTTATCAAAACTGCCAAAGGCCTGTTGAACAAAGACGGGAACGTATGGACAAAGACTGGTGTAATTATCCAGTCCAAAGGCGTATGTGAGGGTGCAGATGTGAAGGAAATGCAGAAGAAGTTCTACGAAATCATGGAAACTGGTAGCTCTGAAGTACCGATGAACGGACTCAATCGCAAGGGTGAAAAGATACCTCTTCGCAAGGATGACGGTACGGTCAAGTGGTCTGCATGGCAGGTAACTGCACGTGTCTGTCAGAACGCTAACGAAATCATCAAGTGCATCGACAACTACGATGCTGAGACCGTGTTCCCTAAAGGGAAACTCCTGCCTCGACACGCAATCGTACAACTCAATAAAGATGCCAAAGCACCTGAGAATCCTATCAAGGCAATCGAGAGAGCTGTCAAGGCAATCGAAGCTAACTTACCAAAGGTAGCACCAACTGATAAGGTCGCCTTGGATGTCGAGATTCATAAGATCATCGTTGCATACGGTGCATTGAACACACTCGCAACACCTGTAGCACAGGCTGCGTAGTACGAAGCTCGAAACTGGTCGGTGTCTCCAGAGACATCGGCTAGTCTACGTCTTGTAGGCGTACTGATGAGAGCTAATCGCTAATGCGACAAGGAGGATTTATGGCAACATCTTTGAAGAAGAACAAACGATTCCTTAATGACCCGCAAGGGTACGCAAGGAAACTGGGGTTTAGGTTCAAAGTGGCAGAGAATAATCATGTCACTGTCCAAGCACCTAAACAGGGTAGCTTGACTATCGCTAGTCTTACTGATTACTTCCGTAAGCAGAAGAATGTGACAGTCGTAGCATAACACTTGCTAACCCTAACATACAGGAGGATAGTCAACAGTGAAACCACTTTACTTTAGGTATTAAAAGGCATGAAATGGTTAAGTGATGCGTTGTTGTAGTACACACGTTGGGGTGGTCTCAGCGTGTCTGTGGGTATACCATGAAGGGTTTAAGTGGTGTCTCCAGAGACATTTTGAGACCATTACATATAGGAGGTACATTATGAGCTTACTAATTGGAGTACCAATAGACACACGTTTATCTGGGATGATATTCTGTGAAAGGTTCTGTAGGAAATTCAGTGAACGTCAGAGTAATATCCCTCAATGGATGATAGCTAAGATAGAGGAGCAGGTTTATGGACAGTGAAATGCTTAAGGTCATAATGAAATACCTGCGTACAGAGGTAAAGACTGATGCAGGTACAGGTGCTCTTAAGGTGATCGAGAGTATGCTTATAGGTGATGGTGATGGTGAAGTAGTACCACAAGTAGGCAAGAAGATCAAGGCTATCAAGGCTGTCCGGACATACATGAATAATCATGGTATGCCTAATGGCTTAAGAGAGGCTAAGGATATAGTTGAACTAACCATACAAGAATACACAAGCGTCAAGGAGTACACATCATGAAATGCCATGTCAAGTTAATCAAGTGTTTATGTGGTGCATCCTTCAACCTCTTCAAGCACTATAAATGTCTAAGGTGTCAGAGTCCTGCCCAAGCGGGTAGTACCTATGAAGGACAGGGAATGTCTCCAGAGACACTAGCTAAAGTACGGGAGGTATTCAAGAATGAAACTGTATAGATTGCAACGTACTACTGACCAAGCAGGTATCATGCAGGCTACTGTTATATATGGTCTTATGATGACAACCAAGGATCTGTATAGTCCGTGGTCTGATAGGAATCGTGATGTCTCCAGAGACACCTTCCGTGAAGGCAAGGGTGTGTTCTGGTTCACCAAGGCAGGATGGGATCGTGTAGGTAAGCGTATAGCTAAGCGTCTGTTCCGTGACTTCACAGAGTATGAGCTAGTGACTACTACGTTATCCGAAGAGCATACATATAAAGATAGGTATCAGGTGGTGCAATGAAGAAGAAGAGGATAAAGGGAGACAATAAGATACGGATAAGAATACCAACAGCTAAGGGTAATCAAGTTCATAAAGATAACTCAAAGTATTCTCGAAAGAGAAAGCATAAGGGTGAGCAAGATGATCTACGTAACAGGTGATACCCACGGATACCTAGATATCCATAAACTAGGTGGCTCACAGTTCTCAAAAGGTCGGCAGTTAACGAAAGATGACTACGTTATCATATTAGGTGACTTCGGATTACTGTGGGCACATAACCGCACTAAACAGGAGCAATACTGGCTAGACTGGCTCTCGGATAAACCCTGGACTACCTTAGTCATAGATGGTAATCATGAGAATCATACACTCCTGGATGATCTTGAACTGGACTCTAAGTTCGGTAGTATTGTTGGCTGTGTCTCCAGAGACATTTACCATCTTCAACGTGGTGAGGTATACGAGATTGACGGTACATCAGTATTCATAATGGGTGGTGCAACTAGCACGGATAAGGCGTGGCGTACTGAAGGTGTGTCATGGTGGCCTCGTGAGTTACCCAGTCGTGATGAAGTAGAGTATGCTATGACTAACCTAGATATATGGGACTGGGATGTCGATTACGTACTCACACATACAGCACCACGGATCATAATTGAGAACCACTTCGGATACAGAGATCAGCCTGACTACTTGACTAAGTTCCTTGATGTGGTCTATGGTAAATGCAGGTATAAGCACTGGTACTTCGGACACTTTCATAAGGATTGTGTTGTGGGTGATAGGATAACAAGTGTCTATCAAGACATATATAAATTGGGGTAGTGGCTCATGCCACAGGAGGGGTACATTATGAGTAAACTAGTATCGAAGAGGATAGCAGTAGTACTAAGCAGTGATATATTCGGGAGTACACGAGAGTTCATACGTAATACAGGCAGGTGGAGAGTAATCAATGGATTCATGCAGGTCGAGATGGTATTCAAAGAGACTTCTTATGGGTATACTAAAGTAACATCTGAAGTAAAGACAGGCTATGTATCAGAGGACTCTATCTCTTTCTCAGAGATCGAAGAGTGGGAGTGTGAGTCCCTGCATGCTCAGAAGACTGCGAAGGATATCTATAAGACGAGGTGATACTAATGAAAATCTATAAAGTAGGAGGGTGTGTACGTGATGAATTACTCAACAAACCTAGTCATGACACCGATTACGTTGTCGTTGGAGCATCTCCAGAGGAGTTCCTTGCCGAGCATCCCGGTGCGAAGTGTGTTGGTAGGGGCTTTCCTGTGTACTTGTATGATGGAGATGAATATGCTTTTGCTAGAAAGGAGCGTCTCGGATGCCGAAGGGAAGGACACCGAGGGTTCGAAGTGGATTACTGTAAATCCGTAACTCTCTTGGAAGACTTGGAGCGTAGAGATCTGACTATCAATACCTTTGCGAAGGGTGCAGATGGTACTCTGTATCATGACCCTCGGGCACCTAAGGATCTGGAGAATAAAGTGCTTAGACATACTTCGGATGCCTTCCGGGAAGACCCATTACGTGTATTCCGTGTAGCTAGGTTTGCATGTCAGTTACCTGGGTTCTCTGTTGCACCTGAGACTTATGAACTGATGGGTAAGATGAAAGTGTCTCTGGAGACATTGAGTGGTGAGAGAGTGTTCAAGGAGTTACAGAAGACGCTGTGTACTGTATCACCTGAGAGATTCTTTCAGGTACTATACATAGCAGACTGCTTGGACTACTGGTTCCCTGAGATAGCAGCATGTGTTGACGTACCTGCAGGTCATCCAGATAAGCATGGTCAGGAGGATGTCTTC
>CALZKX010000200.1 GCA_945788155.1 uncultured Flavobacteriaceae bacterium | reverse complement strand
TTTTATTTACTTTACTATTGGTTTCTTGCAGCAAGAGTAATATTAACGATCGTAACTGTAGATTTTTACTGGACGTTGGTGTTAATACTAGTATAAACATGAATATTTTCCCATACAGTTCTTTACTATTTGAAAGTAATTCGGTCTATGTACCAAATGTTGGTAATGGTGGCATTATTGTCACTAACTCTGGTATTGGTTTTTTAGCTTGGGATGCTAGTGACCCTAACCATACGCCTAGCACATGTTCGCGGTTAGAAATTAATGGTATTGAAGGTACATGTGGTTGTAGTGATGCAAATGTATATAGCCTTATAACAGGGCAACCATTAAGCGACTCAAATTTAACCTGTGGCTTAAAGGCATACAGAGTTGAGCAAAGTGGCAATAATTTAATTATTACTAATTAACGTGAGTTCAATATAAAAGTCATTGACTATAAGCTGGTTGAAATAAAAACACCCCTAATGAGCTTCGCTCAGTATCTTCAACAAAAGCTGTCGCTTTTATCTCGATAATCCTCAAGGGGACAATGTCATCTTTGGGAATTCCTCCCTTGAGGGAGGAGCAAGGAGGGTGTTTACAATAAATAAACATATATTACACTAACAATCAAGTAATTATATTTTGACTATATACTTTTAGTTATATCGAACTCACATTAATTAAAAAACCTCTACCGAGAATTACGATAAAGGTTTTTA
Source organism: uncultured Flavobacteriaceae bacterium (assembly GCA_945788155.1). Lineage (GTDB taxonomy): Bacteria > Bacteroidota > Bacteroidia > Flavobacteriales > Flavobacteriaceae > Pontimicrobium. The sequence goes on along the minus strand of CALZKX010000200.1, from coordinate 4,678 downwards.
TGAAATTTTAAAAATACTTAGTCTAAAATTTTAAGGTGACTCCAATTAAGAAGTTAGTAGTAGCTTGCGGATAATATCCAGCACCTTCAATAGTGGTCGTTACTCCAGGATTAGACCAAATATCATCATAAGTATAATAATACCCATTGGATACATATTTTTCTCCAAAAACATTATTTATTAATCCTGATAAGATAATTGATTTAAATACTGAAATAGTTTCTATTTCATAAGAAATATTAAAATCGTTTACAAAGTAACTTTTTAATTTTGATGCTTCAGAGTCGTTATTACCCATATACTGTTTGCCAACATATTTGCTTAAGAAAGATACCTGAAAGCGTGAACTTGGTCGAAATATTAATGCGTTAGCTGCTACAAGTTCTGGGGAAAAAGAAATATTGGTTTTACCTAAACTAACAAGATTACCATCTATTTGTGAGAATGTGTTTTTGTTTTTATTTGAACTTATCGTGACGTTTGGTTGTACGGCAAGTTTATTTGATAGTTGTATTGCAGCATCAACCTCTAATCCTAAACGGTAACTATCTCCACTATTGGTTCTTATTGGTGTTCCAACATCATCCAAAGCTCCAGTTAATACCAACTGCTCATTATATAACATATAGTAAGCATTTGCATAAATTCTAAACTTATTGTTGTCGTGTCTCCAACCTAATTCAAAATCGTTTAACTGTTCCGGTTTTATAGCAGAATTACTCTCAAAATCGCTTCTACTGGGTTCTCTATTTGCTCTTGCATAAGAAAAATAAAAGGTGTTATTTGAATTTAGTTTATAAGTGATACCTGTTTTTGGATTGAAAAAATTATAGGTTTCGTCTATGCGCAAATTAACCCTATCTGATATTAATCCTGTGGTTTTATAACCAACGCTTCGCAATTGCAAATCGGCGTATAAACTCCAGTTTTCATCAAGTCTAAAAGTCCCTTTTGAGTAAATATTAAAGTCTGTTTTTTTACCATTTCCATCATAATAACGGTCTCTAATTTCGGTATTACCAGCAAACTCTGCCCAAATTATTTCTCCAAAATGATCTCCTGAATAGGTACTATATGATCCTCCAAATGAGGCATTAATAACTTCGTTTTTATAATTTGCACTTGCAGTAACGACATAAAAATCATTATCTAACCAACGTCGTCTAATTAAATTGGTTGAATTTACTGTTTCACTACCAATTGTAATATCATCCAACCCATAATCAGCAAAATTTTCATCTTCTTTATATTGCTCAAAATACCCTCTGCCATAAGTGTAATTTAACCCTAAACTCGTGGACCAATTATTGTTATAACGTTCGCTCCAATGCAATTGATAATGATCTTGTTTGTAATTATCTACCTCATTATTATAAAAGCGTAAATTTCCTTCATTATCTGTATACATTCCAGATGGGTTAAATGTTCTGTCTGTTGCTAAAGTTACTGCATCAATGCCATTCCACGCTTGATATGTTATTTCATAGCCTCCAAACATCAAGCCTTTAATCAACGTGTTGTTTTTAATATAGGAGGCTTGAAAAAAATACGATTTAAGGTTAGATTCTGCTCTATCGACATAACCATCAGATTTAATTTGAGACAAACGTCCAGATACTTCGAAATGGTTATTTAACTTTCCTGTACTAAACTTTAAGGTGTGCTTTTTAGTATTATAACTTCCAAATGAATTAGATATTTCTGCACTTGATTTTTCAGTAATTGCATCTGTTAAAATATTGACGCTTGCACCAAAGGCTCCTGCACCATTAGTGGATGTACCAACCCCTCGTTGCAACTGTAAACTTTCTACAGAGGATGAAAAATCACCTAAATTAACCCAAAATGTCCCTAAAGATTCTGCATCGTTGTAGGGAATGCCATTAATAGTAATATTGGTGGATTGTGGGCTTACACCTCTTACTCTTATTCCTGTATAACCAACTCCAGCACCAGCATCACTGGTTGTTACTACCGAAGGTAGAAAGTTTAATAATATAGGAAGGTCTTGTCCTAAATTTCTTTTTTCAAATTCCTTTTTGGTAACATTTGAATGTGTAATAGGTGATGTTGCTTCAACACGAACTGCCTTTATTAAAACTTCATCCAGTTTTTGAACCTTGGTAGTGTCTTTTACTTTTTTTGGTTCTTGGGCATTAGCACTAATTGATAACACGAGTAGTGTTAAGAAAAGAAATAAGTTTTTCATTACGATTCTTTAAAATCGAATAAAAAGAGGCGATTATTCTTTTGTTGTTTATAAAATTTACTTTTTGAAAAAGACCTTTCGCTTCTCAACTCAGTTCGAAGTGACATGCTCAAGGTGGCAGAATCAAAAAATTATCTAATTGGCGATTATCGCCTTCCTAAACAGCATTACCTGTTCTAGGTTCAATGGGTATGATCTCAGCCCTTTGGCAGTTAAAAGTTAAAAGCCAATATTAAAAAGACTGTTAACTGATGATTACTAACTGAAAAAAGCACCCCTTTATGAGAACGCTGCAAATATACTTATGAATTGGGAATTATGGATTATGAATTGGAAAAAATTAATCAATATCTGGCTTTTTTCTATTGGCCTTTTTTTTAGCAATTAGTTGTTTATTAGCTAAGCGTTTTTTAATAACAGATTTAGGTGTTTTGGTTGGAATGCGCTTTTTTTGCTCTTTAAGTCCTTTTTCTATTAACTCAAAAAACTTCTTGATGACTAGTTCTTTATTTTTTAACTGACTTCTGGTTTGGGAACATTGCAGAATTAAAACACCATCTTTATTTAGCTTTTTGCGTAGGAATTCTTTAAGCTTTTCTTTTTTTTCTTCGGCTAAAACAGATGAATTTTCTAAGTCAAAATATAACTCGACCTTGGTAGCGACTTTATTTACGTGCTGCCCACCACTTCCTGAGCTTCTTACTGCCTTAAAACTAAGTTCGGATATGAGTTGTTCTTTTTCCACCTTATTTAATTTGGTGAGGTGCCTTTAAAAGGTCGTTAACCGTCTTAACCGGATTGAAGGTTATTAATGGTACTTCTACAAAAATGGTATTCCAAAATGCCATACTCCCATTCCATAATCCAGGTAACTCCAATGCTTTTAAGTCTTTACCTGTTTTTGTTTTCATAGTAATAAATGCCGTGTTATGATTAATAAACTTTGATAAATCAAACTTTTCTCCTTTATAGTTTTTAACACTACATACTAAATCTACGGGATTAAAATGTGTCGCATTTTTAAGAATATTATGCTGTTCGTTATTATTTTTATCGATTTGAGCAGACTCTACAATTTGTAAAGAAATGGCTCCAGAAGTATCTTTAACCCAAAAAGGGCCTCCTCCAGGTTCGCCTTCATTTTTAACCATACCGCAAACCCTAATTGGTCTACTTAGTTTGTTTTTTAAGTATACTTTCTTTTCATGAGTGGTTGCGTTTTCATAATTAGAAGCGATTACAACATTCATTTTTGTTGCTAGAAATCTTGCTATTTCATCGAGTTTTTCATTTGAATTTTCGTAATTTAAAGCTTCTTCATATTTAAAAGCTTCTTCTTGTGTTTTTAGAATTATGCCAGCAAGCATTTTTTTATACTTAGCAACTTCACTTCTGTATTTATTAACAACGACATTATCAATATTTTTAATAAAAATAATATCGGCATCAATTTCATTTAGGTTTTCAATTAAGGCTCCATGACCTGATGGTCTAAAAACCAATGCGCCATTTTCATCTCTAAATGGTTCATTGTTTAGTGTTACTGCAATAGTATCGGTATTGTTTTTTTGATATGAGAAAGAGATATTGAATGTTGTTTGGGTTTTTTCTTCAACATCTTCTTCAATGTATTTAAACTCTTCATCGAATTTATGTTTGTGTTTTTCAGAAATTGTAAAATGCAAGTTGGCTTCGTTTTGAGATGAAGCATACTCGGCAGCTTCAAATAAATGTTCTTCAAACGCTGTTGAGGCATGTTCTTTATAGCGATGAAAAGGCAATAATCCCTTTGGAAAAAACGAATAATTTAATTGGTTTTCATGCAGTATTGTTTTAACAAACAATAATCGTTGCTCATCGTAAGAAAAATCGTTGTAGTTTAAATGTGTTTTATGAAGTTTGGTTACCACTTCTTCAAAAAACGGCAGTTTTTCCAATCCTACAAAAAAAACGGAAAGTTCTTTTACTTTGTTCTTGTTTATATAAGAATTAATAGTCTCTTTTTGAGGATTATACTCTTTTAAAAACGTAAAAAGAGTTTTAAACATTCTAGTTGCAGCACCTGAGGCTGGTACAAATTTTACAATAGAAACTGCTTCTCTTTTAGCATTGAATAAATTAATTAAGGTCTTTTTTTCTTCATCATTATAAGATAGAATTCCATTTTTAATGGTTGCTGCGCTTTGTAGATTGATATATGGCACGCCTTTTTTAAAAAGGTCTATTTGTGATACTACTTTATCTACTGTTAAGCCTTTTTGGGTTATTTGGTTGATATCTTTTTTGGTAAAATTCAAGGTTTTTCTTTAATTAGTTTGTCAATATGCTTTACTGCTTCGTCTAGTCGTTCTTTTTTACTTCCTTTAAGTAAAACATAGGGTCTGTTATATTTTATTAACGCGTCTTCAAAGGCTTTAAACATTCGTTCACGTTCATTGGGTTTATCGCGTAAATCATCTGCTTCCCAAG
>CALZKX010000199.1 GCA_945788155.1 uncultured Flavobacteriaceae bacterium | reverse complement strand
GGGATTACAATACAGAGATCAAATAAAATATCAGCCAAATTGCTCATAAGTAATAGCAAAAATTTAAAGCCGCAAGGTAATCAAAAAAAGGTTAGATTAATTTCAATAAAACTTCTGCTGCCGCAAATGGTGTTGTTTTATTATCTTCTATTAGTTTTAACTGTTTTTGCAGTTCTTTTTTTATGGTTTTATTGTTATAAAAATCAAATTTTAAACGTTCTTCAATGGTTTGAAGCAGCCAAAACTTGTTTTGACCTTGTCGCTTTTTGGTAAAGAAACTATTGTTTGTGGTTGTTTCAAAATATTTCGTTATCATGTTCCAAATATCTTCAACCCCATCGTTATTTAAAGCACTACATAGTGACACTTTAGGAGACCATGACGATTCCTTTTTTGGATACAAATGTAATGCTCTGGTAAATTCAACTTTTGCAAGTTTAGCACGTTTCACATTATCACCATCTGCTTTATTAATAACAATAGCATCAGCAATTTCAATAATACCACGCTTAATGCCTTGTAGTTCGTCGCCAGCACCTGCAAGTTTTAAAAGCAAAAAGAAATCTACCATGCTATGCACAGTCGTTTCGCTTTGTCCTACACCAACGGTTTCAATAATAATGGTATCAAAACCAGCGGCTTCACATAGTATAATGGTTTCTCTTGTTTTTCTTGCAACTCCACCAAGCGAATTACCTGAAGCCGAAGGTCTAATATAAGCGTTAGGCTCTTTTACAAGATCAGCCATTCGGGTTTTATCACCTAAAATGCTCCCTTTGGTTATTGTACTACTTGGGTCAACAGCTAGTACGGCAATTTTTTTATCTAATTTAACAAGATGTTTTCCCAAAGCTTCAATAAATGTGCTTTTGCCAACTCCTGGAACTCCAGTAATACCAATTCTTACGGAGTTATTTGCATAATGCAAACATCTTTTAACAATGGTAGTTGCTTTCTCTAGATGCTTGGGGTTTTTACTTTCTACCAATGTAATGGCTCTACTTAAAGCAGTAATGTTACCATCTAGGATGCCTTGTATTAACTCATTAACACTTGGTTGTTTTTTGCGTTTAGAAATGACTTTGGAAATGACACTATCATTAGTTATTTCTGGAGTAGGAATACCTTGTTTTTCTTCTAAAGCAGATATATGTTTTTGTTTCTTTTGCAAACTATTGTTTTAAAGGAACAGCAATTTTTACATTGTCCCAAGCCATAGTTAAAGATAGGTTATCTGTGGAATTATCAAAAGCAATTGTAAATTGTTCTACCGTATTAGGTATTTTTTGTACTGGAACTTCAATTTTAATGGCATCAAATTTAGGGTCACGCATAGGTTGCATAGCATCATTAACTCCCCAAGGATATTGTTTGGAGTTAAAAATGACTAGCCAACTTTTTTCACCAGGAATCGTCCAAAGCGTATATTTTCCTGCCGTTAAATAATCATTTCCAATTTTTAATGGTTCATTAGTTTCAAAAGTGGTTGCTTCATTAGCACCTGTACGCCATACTTTATTGTAAGCGACCAATCCTCCAAAAATGTCACGATCTCTTTTTGAAGGCCTGTTGTAAAACACCTCAAGTTCTAAATCGTTAAGTTTAAATTCAACCGTATCTTTAGGGCTTAAAGGTTTTCTTAAAATATCGCCATAAATGTATGAGAATAAAAATATGCATGCAGCCACCAATAGCAATACAAAAATGAGACCCTTTAAAAACTTATTCATTTTGAAATAAAAATTTTGAAATTAATTAGAAGTAGCTTTAACTTGAACGCTAAGATATTATACTTTGTTTTAATTTCTAAAAAAATAATAGGCTTTTTGCAACAACTAAAAATTTATGTCGTCTTTAAGTTGAATTCAATATTGATTAATCAATAAATAATACCTTTAAAAGGATTATGATAAGAACTAACCAAAGCATCAATTAGTGAGTAAATTAACAATAGATATTGTTGAAAAATGTAAGCAAAACGACCGCAAGGCGCAGTTAAAACTGTATAATCAGTATTGCGATGGTATGTATATTGTGGCCAAAAGATTTGTAAAAGACTCTTTTGAAGCAGAAGACGTAGTGCAAGAAGCCTTTATTAAAGCATTTACAAAACTACATCAATACAAAGCGGAAGTAACATTTGGTGCTTGGTTAAAACGAATCGTCATTAACAAGAGTATCGACTTAATAAAATCTAAAAAACAACAAATGTTGGAATTGGATGAGGTACACCTAAAGGTAATCGACTCAAGTTATGAAAACGAATGGTTGGTAGATGATGCCATTACTTTAGATGAAGTAAAAGAAGCAATTAACCAATTACCAGATAAGTATAAATATGTTGTGATGCTGTTTTTAATTGAAGGCTACGATCATCAGGAAATAGCTGAAATTTTAAACATAACAGAAGTAGCATCCAGAACGCAATTATCAAGAGGTAAAGTAAAATTAAAAGAACTGTTAACATTAACTCAAAATGGCACAAGACATTAGAAAATTGTTCGAAAACGATCAAAAAGTGAGTAACGATAAAATGCCAAAAGGTCACGAAGTTAGGTTTTTAGAAAAGTTAAGCAAAGAACTTCCTTCGACACCAAGGCAAGGCATGTTTACAATTTTAAATATTGCGGCAAGTGTGGTGATTTTAATAGGATTGAGTTTTGGAGCCTATAAATTTATAAATACTCCAGGAGTAACAGTTGAACCAGAAGAAGTAGCAGTAGAATCTCCTTTAGGCAAGTTATCGCCTCAATTAAAAAAAGTTGAGGACTATTATTTGGCAAACATCAATTTAGAATTATCAAAAATTGAAGTGACACCAGAAACTCAAGAGCT
>CALZKX010000198.1 GCA_945788155.1 uncultured Flavobacteriaceae bacterium | reverse complement strand
TAGCCGAAGCCTTTCCAGGATATCAAGCTCCAGCAACAGCTTTGGAAATGGCACAATATATTTTAGATTTTGCTTTAACTGGACACAATTTTTATAATGGAAAATTATTGCAAGTGTCTAGTACGACGCCTTAAATAAGTAACTTTTGACATATTTTTTAAGCTATATGGCTAAAACATAAATTCATATTGTAAGTATTTTTCTATATTAGCGATATGAAAAATTTTCTTGCCCTACTATTTTTCTTATTAACTATTTCGGTTAATGCCCAAATTACTTTAACTCATAATGTAGGTAATATTCCAGTTATTAATGGTATGTCTTCGTGTGATTATGAGGAATATTGGGCGAAAGCCTTTACGCTTTCTGAGTTTGGAATAACAACCGATGACCAGTTTATTATTAGATATGGACAAGTGGCAATTAGTAATTCTTACAATGGTGCTAGAATACAGTTTGGTGTTTTTAGTATAGATTCAAACTTTCCAAACTCTGAGCCTAGTTATATTGGCGGAGGTTCTGTTTTAGCGCCTTATATAGGTAATTCTCCTGAAATTGTTGACATAAATTTTGTTAACCCTATTGTTGTTCCTGCAGGTGTTGAAAGAGTTTTAGTAGTGGTTAATCAAAGTGAGGATATTTATAATCCTGATTATAAAGAAGTGCTAATAGCTGGTACCAATCAAGATAACGATATTTCTTGGTTCAAAGGATGTCGAGAATATTATACCTATACTTCTACATCAGATCTAAATAATCCAGTACCAAATGCAAATTTTTTCATAAATGTTACAGGAGAAAAGTTTAGTGCTTCTAATTATGGTGCAAATGTAAAGTTAAGTCATAATGTATGCGATGAGGTAGTTAGAACATCTTTTCACGCATGTGATTTTGGAGAACAATCATGGGCTAGAGCATTCAATTTAGATGATTTTGGCGTTTCTACTAATGAAGAGCTTGTAATTAATTCTGGACAAATAGGAATTTCTAGCACTGGAGGAGGAGCAACAGTTACTTTTCATATTTATAAAATCGACGTAAATTTTCCAAATTCTTTTTCTGAAACGGATTTAATTGGAAGTAGTCAAGAAGTTCAAATCCCTTATATAAGTGGCTCTTATAATGTAACAAGAATTATTACAATTGACTTTGATTCACCTGTTATTGTGGGTTCAAGTGTTGAGAAAATTCTTGTAGTTGCTAATAATGGTATGGTTTGGGGAAGTGGAATAATATTTATTGGAGGAACAGCTCAAGATAACGATGTTTCATGGTACAAAGGTTGCTCAACAGCTAATGGTGGATTTCTTCCTAATTTTGAAACTACAGATAATATTGGATACCCTGATGCCAAGTTCTATATAAATGTAACAGGAAATGTAAATCACGTTACCAACAATTTCGAAATGAACATTTCAAACATTTGTTCGGAATTTTTAAAAGAATTTAGCATTAGTAATGCAGCCAATGTGTCGCAAGTAGTTTGGAATTTTGGAGATACAGCATCTGGAGCAGATAATACTTCAACAGATTTTTCGCCATTTCATGACTTTTCAGCAGATGGAACGTATACGATTACGGCAACCGTTACAGCAAATAATGGAGCTGTTGAGGTTTTAACCGAAACTATTCAGGTGAAAGAACCACCTAATGCTTATGGCATAAGCGACATTGCTGCCTGTGAAGATGATTTTAATATTGGTTTTTCTTCAACATTTAATACTTCAACCGTTTTGTCACAGGTTTTAGGAGGCCAAACCAATAGAACAGTGACGTTTATAGATGGTAGTGGCAATGAATACAGTATATTACCTAATCCGTTTACAAATACTATTAAAGATAGGGAAACTATTACTGTGAGAATTGCCAGAAACGATGAACTATGTTGTTACTCTGAAATTACATTCGATTTAATTGTAAATCCAGTACCAGATATTTCTAGTATTAACGACTTGCTAGAGTGCGATGACGATACAGATGGTTTTGCTTTGTTTGATTTAAGTATTATAGAAAATGATATTGTATCTAACAACCCAAATACAAGCGTAGAATTTTACCATGAAGATAGTTCACAAGTAATAGGTAGTTTAACTACAGTTGTTAATCAAATAATTAATGAAGAGACAATTACATTAAGAATTCTTGATAACCTAGTTAATTGTTATAATGAAACTACATTTAAATTGGTAGTAAATAATCTACCTGTGGCTTACCCTTTGGAAGATATTATAGGTTGTGATGACAATTCTGATGGAATTTCTGAATATTTCGATGTGACAGATGTAGAAAACACAGTTTTAGGAGGCCAAAGCGGTATGGAGGTAAGCTATTATGATGCTAATGGAAACTTGTTATCTAATCCATTACCAAACCCTTATACAAACATTATTCCAAATCAAGAAGTTTTAACTGTTAGAGTTACGAATGCTAGTACCCAGTGTTTTTCTGAAACCCAATTAAGATTGATTACTTCCGAAAAGCCAAGCATCTACACACCATTAGATAAATATACTTGCGATGAAGGTAATGGTTTTTCAACATTTGATTTGAGTAATTTAGAAAATGAAATTATTGGTAATCAGAATAATTTGAATGTATACTATTTTGATAATTCAGGTAATGAAATAACTGGTTTAATTTCATCTAACTATAATAATTCACAAGCATGGAATGAGACCATAACTGTAAGAGTTGAAAATGCTTTTAGTACTTTGTGTTTTACCGAAATTAGTTTTAACCTTATAGTAAATGAGCTTCCCAAAGTAAATGTACAATCCACCTATTTTTTATGCAATTTAGAACCAAGCTTGCCAATTTCGGTCTATTCAAATTTAAATTCATGGGAATGGAAATATGAAGATGGAACCGTTATTTCAAACAGTTTTGAAGCTAATTTAATTGAAGCAGGAAATTATAGTTTAAGGGTATCTGAAATTAAAAATGGAATTCAATGTGAAAACGTTTATGAATTTGAATTGATTCGATCGGTATTGCCAAGAATTGAGACTGTAGAGTTTCAAGAATTATCAAACAATAATTTTATAAAAATAGTTGCATCAGGAGATGGAGATTTTGAGTATTCTATTGATGGAGTTAGATATCAAGACAGTAATATGTTTAATGGTGTTTTAGGAGGTGTTTATACAGTTTATGTAAGAGATAAATACGGTTGTGGTAGTGATCAAAAAGAAGTTGTTCTTATAGATTATCCTAAATTTTTCACTCCTAACAGCGATGGTATAAATGATTATTGGCAAATTAGAGGAATTGAGAACTTTAATAACGTACAAATTTTTATTTATGATAGGTATGGTAAACTGTTAAAACAAATTGCTCCAGATTCTAATGGTTGGGATGGTTTATTTAATGGAGAGTTGTTACCTTCATCTGATTATTGGTTTACAGTTAACTTAAATAATAAAAGACAATTTAAAGGCCATTTTACACTTAAACGTTAAACTCTTTCAAAATAAATAGTGCAAACAAAAATAGTTACAGGTTTATAACCTTGTTTTTGATGAGTTTGTACAACTTTAATGATATGACGTCGTTTATAATGACTTATATCACTCGTTAAACGAATTTCGACTATTTTATTAAGAAAGTCAAATGTAAGATTTAGTTTTTCTCGGTATTCAAATTTTAACGATTTATTCCATCATCGTAATTTCTACGTCTTCTAAGGTTTTATACCGCTTCATCAAATCGGCTGTCATACAATTATGTGCACGTAACATCAAGAGTATATTACCAACTTTATAATTTGGCAAATCGTTTTTTTAATTCTTTTTATTTATGACTTTCCACCTCTTTTTTGCTCTTTCTAAATTTGCCTTTTCATTCGATTCCCAAATTTCCAAAAAATTGTATCTGTAATCGTTATAAAACAGGTATAGTTTATTGTCTATAATTTTAAAGGTTTCTGGGTTTACAGGATATTTTCCTGGTGGATTTCCATTTAGACCATGACCAGATTCCATACCTAATCCATATGCACAATATCCTCCAAATTCAGGTAAATATTTTTTAGGGTTTTCTATAAAAAGCGACTTATTTTTTTCGTTAAGAAAATAATATTTAATTCCTTGATACTTGTACAGGTATTTACTTGAGCCTCTTGCTGCTCTATTATTTACAAAGTATTCGGTTGAGTCAAATCCGTTTAATGCTAAACTGTCTTTATCAATATTATGATAAGGAGTATTTACGTTTGCAAACTTTACAGCTTCTTTTTGAGCATATACAGTTGTGGTTATTAGAATATAAACTAAAATCAAATACAGTTTATTCATATTATTTCTTTTAAAGTTCGCCTCTGGTTAATGTGTTCTCATCTTCAGTGATATGACGCCGTTTTAATGACTTATATCACTCGTTAAACGAATTTCGACTATTTTATTAAGAAAGTCAAGTGTAAGATATAACTTTTCTCAGTATTCAAAAACAGTTTAGATATTCTTTAAATCTGTAGTATTCAAATTTTAACGATTTATCATCATCGTAATTTCTACGTCTTCTAAGGTTTTATACCGCTTCATCAAATCGGCAGTCATACAACTATGTACAGGCAATACCAAGAGTGTATCACCAACTTTATAATTTGCTAAATTGCTTTCAGGAGCTTTTACAATACCATGTTCTTGTGAAATGCCACGAACATAAGTGTTGGCAATAATGTCATTCCAACCATTACTTGTTTTTTGCGCTACGTTCCCATAAATTGTTCCAAAGTTGCTATCTTCCATTCGGTCTTTAGATAAGTGAATCCCTCCACCATAAATAACTACTTCACTTTGTTTAGGGTGTATGGCAACAATTGGACATTCTAGGGCAACAGCAATATCATTGACCTTGCAAGAGCCAATTTGTACTTGCATCATATCGTAAAAAGCATAATTCCCAGGACGTATTTCGTCTATACCTTCAAAATTTTCAGCAACACTACAACTAGGAGTATCGCCATAAGAAGCAATGATATTTGGATAGTTTGTTACGTACTGATTTTTTAAGTTTACTAACTTTTTTTTGGCTTCTTCGTGTACACTTATAATATCACTTTTACTTCTGCATTTATATGTTTGTCCTGCATGACCTAGAAAACCAATAAAATTTAATTTAGTGCTGTTTTTTGAAATTTCTAATAGAGCATCAATACTTTCGCTATCGTAATGTAATAACCCAGCTCTGTTGTTTCCAATATTTATTTTAATATAGAAATTAACAGAATGTTTCAAGTGCTTTTCAAGAAACTTTAAACTTGTTTTAGATTCAATTAATAAGTTTAAAGTAATTCTACTCGCTAAATCGTTAATGGTTTCAATTTCTAGAATATTTATAGGAAACGCAACCGTTATGTCATTCCATGCTGTAGCAAAATAGTTCGCCATATCCAACGAAGAGACTGTAATTTTAGTAACACCTGCATCTTTAAACCATCTACCAATTTCTAACGACTGGTGCGTTTTAAAATGAGGTCTCAGTTCAACATTATGTATTTTAGCTTTGTCTGCCATAAATGCGATATTGGCTTTGCATTTAGTTTCATCTAATAATAAGGTTGGTTTGATAATCATTCGTTAAATCTTTAAGTGAATATAGTGATTATTTCTATTTTTGTTTTATGAGAGACAAGTTAAAAGATTACATTCCAGATAATGCG
>CALZKX010000197.1 GCA_945788155.1 uncultured Flavobacteriaceae bacterium | reverse complement strand
TGAGTTGTGGTTTTTCTTTCTTTGCTTTTTTTACTGCTTCCATACCATTTTCGGCAGTAATGACCTTGTATCCTTCTGATGACAGATTGTATCCAACAATCTCCAATATGTCTGGTTCATCATCTACTAGAAGTATTTTAATACCCTTTTTGTCCATTAATTTAGTGTATCACACAATTAGATGTTACAAAGATAAAATTAAAAAAAAGACTAGGGAAAAAAGGCTGTTTAATAACGTTTTGATAACGTATGTATTACATTATTTTAACTTTTTCGACAAAAGACCTCTTTTTTTAACATCGTTTTGGTATAAATTTTGCAACTGCTTTAGTACTTTTACATGTAATAATTAACAGCAGAATCCGTTTTTATGAAAAAAAACTACATTTTTAAGCTTTTCTTTTTAATGATGCTTTTTATATCTGTGTCATCTTATGCGCAGTCCAATGATGGGATTGTGGTTAAGAACACTACCGAAAACATTGAGGGTCTAACCATTTTTCCTAATCCAGTGAATAATGGAAAAGTATATATCAACACAAAGTATAACCTTGCTAAAAACATTGAAATATTTGATGTTTTGGGTAAAAAAGTGGTTTCTCAAGTGCTTTATGGTAAAGAACTTAAAATACAAGACCTAAACCCTGGTGTGTATATTTTAAAAATTAAAGAAGGAAAATTATCTGCTACACGTAAATTGGTGGTACGATAATTTAATAGAACATTATATTTATGTAAAAAGCAGCCATTTATGGTTGCTTTTTTGTGTTTAAACGCAAAATTCTTAGTATATTAGTTGAGTTAATTAATTAATTCCTCGTTTTATGAAAAAAAATTACTTTTTATTATTCACTTTATTGATTGCTTCTGCTTCTTATGGGCAAACTACCGTTTTTATAAATGAATTACATTATGACGATGCTTCAGGTGACTCAGGTGAAGGTGTTGAAATCGCTGGTCCTGCTGGCACAGATTTGAGCACATATACACTTACAGCTTACAATGGGAGTAATGGCACATCATATAATGTTACAGCTTTAGCTGGGACAATCCCTAATGAAGGTGGGGCTGGTTATGGGGCTATCTTTTTTGCAATACCTGGATTACAAAATGGTGCTCCAGACGGTGTTGCCTTAGATAATAACGGTACACTTATTCAATTTTTAAGTTATGAAGGTTCATTTGCTGGAGTTGGTGGGGTTGCTGATGGTATTACTTCTACTGATATAGGTGTTAGTGAAACTAGTGTTCCCGATGGACAGTCTTTGCAACTAACCGGTTCAGGTACTGTATATGAAAATTTTACTTGGAGTTCAGCAATGGTTTCTACTTATAATGCTATTAATACTGGACAAACATTTGGTGCTCCGGTTGCTTCTATCTCAATTACTTCTCCTGCAGATTCAGCGGTTTTACCATCAGGTACCACAAGTGTTGATATTGATTTTGTAACCACAAATTTAGGAACCGGTGATCAGGTAGATTTTACGGTTACGAAAAATGCCGGAACACCAACTACTACAGTCAATGTCCTGAGTAGCCCCTTTACAATAACACCTACTGCTGATGGGGACGCTTTTGAAGTAACAGCTGAAATCATTAATGGCGGCGTTATTGATTCTGTAACCATAAATTTTACTATATCTTTTCCTTGTGATTTAGTCATTGGTGCTATCACCCCTATATGTGATGCATTAACTGCTGGTGTTGATACTTATACAACCACTATTGATTTTACTGGAGGTGGCACATCTACTTATAATGTTTCCTCTGATTTTGGAACAATAGATCTTTCTAGCGGAAACCCTTCGGTTGATGCAACAGGCACAATAACTATTACTGGTGTAAATGAAGGAACAGATGTTGTAGTTACTTTTTCAGGAGATCCTTCTAACAGTAGTTGTGATTTTACTAGAAACATAAATAGTCCTACATGTGTTATTGTAAATTGTTCAAACTCTGGAGATATAATTATTACCGAAATAATGCAAAATCCATCTATTAACTCAGATCCTGCGGGTGAATATTTTGAAGTTTATAACACTTCTGGAACTTCAATTGATATGATTGGCTGGATAATTAAAGATGAAGCTAGTGTTACTGAAACACATACTATTTCTTCAAATTTAATAGTGCCTGCTGGTGGATATGCTGTGATAGGCAATGGAGCTATGCCAAATGGAGGAGTAAGTCTAGATTATACTTATGACAATGATATTTCATTAGGAAATAGTACAGATGGTCTTGTAATTGAATGTTCTAGTACTGTTATAGATCAAGTTGTATGGGATAATGGTGCAACTTTTCCAGACCCTTCTGGAGCAAGCATGGAATTATCAACGACTGCTTTAAATAGTACTGATAATGATAATGGTGCGAACTGGGGAACTGCTACCTCTGCATTTGGTGGTGGCGATTTAGGAACTCCAGGTGCAGTCAATGATTTTACTTTATCCAATATGCAATTTGACACTAACAAATTCAATATCTATCCTAACCCAACAAACACAGGTTTTGTGAACATTACTTCTGCAAGTAGTGGGTTACTTGAAGCAAGAATATTTGATATTTTAGGTAAACAAGTATTGGAAAACAAGGTTGTAAACAACCAACTAAATGTATCTGGTTTAAATGTTGGGGTTTACATTTTAAGATTGACCCAGAACAATGCTTCGGTTACAAAAAAATTGGTAATTAAATAAGACTATTATTTAAGTCTAAAATATTATATGATTTGACCTCACAGGTTTTGATTCCGAAACTTCAGGACTGTGAGGTCTTTTTCTTTTTAGCCTATACACTATTTTATATACTTTTGCCAAGTACAGTATGGTAAACAAAAACGGTATATTTAACATCAACTCTCAAAGTCAATTTGAGGGATTAGCCTTGAAAATTTTTAAGCATCAATTTGAGAATAATAAGGTGTACCGTTCGTTTTGCGATTTATTATATAAGCATCCTAGTGAAGTAAAAAGCATTGAGGAAATTCCTTTTTTGCCCATCCAGTTTTTTAAATCGCACAGAGTTATTAGTTCTATAAAAGACATTCAAGAAATTTTTACAAGCAGTGCTACTACTGGACAAATTAGCAGTAAACATTTTGTAACTGATATTGATTTGTATGAACAAAGTTTTAGAAAAGGATTTCAGCACTTTTATGGCAACATAGAAGACTATGTTGTTTTAGCGTTATTGCCTTCCTATCTAGAACGTGATGGCTCGTCGTTAATTTATATGGTTAATGATATGATTGCAAATTCTAAACAACCAGAAAGCGGATTTTATCTTAACAATTTAGATGCCCTAAAAAATACTTTAATTGATTTAGATTCGCAAAACAAAAAAACCTTATTGATTGGTGTGTCTTTTGCGTTGTTGGATTTTGTTGAAACCTATCGCCTCGAACTTAAAAACACCATAATTATGGAAACTGGTGGTATGAAAGGCAAACGTAAAGAACTTATTAGAGCCGAACTACACGAAACTTTAAAACAAGGTTTTGGCGTAAACACCATACATAGCGAATATGGCATGACCGAGTTGCTATCGCAAGCCTATTCTAGAGGTAACAGTCTATTTAAAACACCGCCTTGGATGCAAGTATTAACTCGCGATACTGAGGATGCTTTAACAATACAAGCGTACGGAAATACTGGTGGTATTAATATTATAGATTTGGCAAATATAAATTCATGTGCTTTTATCGCTACTCAAGATTTAGGCAAGGTATATAAAGATGGCTCTTTTGAAGTTATGGGAAGATTTGACAACTCCGATATTAGAGGCTGTAACCTCATGGTCATTTAATTTTGCCATTATATAAAAATACTGTAAGGTATGGTTGGTAATTACGACTATACCAAAGTAGTTTTGTAAAATTTGCTACAAAAAAGAAAAATTAGGTTGGTTAGTTTTTCGAAGTCTGGTTGTGAAAATGACCAGACTTCTTCTTTTATATTGCTTTAAGAATGTAGGTATTTCGTTTGCCTTTGTTTAAAATTACATAGGTGTCGTTAATAAGATCCTCAGGTGTGATTTTATAATCTTCGGTTACTTTTTCTTTGTTAACAGATACCGAGTTTTCTTTTAGTGCACGTCTAGCTTCACCATTAGATGCTAAAAAATTGGTTTTTGCAGCTAAGGCTGCAATCATGTCCAAACCATTATTAATGTCTGATTTTGCAATTTCAGTTTGAGGCACACCTTCAAACACATCTAAAAAAGTGGCTTCATCAAGCGTTTTTATATCTTCTTTAAAACTCTTACTAAATAAAATATTTGAAGCTTTTTTGGCATTTTCAAAATCCTCAACCGAATGTACCATGGATGTAATTTCTTTTGCTAAACGTTTTTGTAAAATCCGCAAATGTGGTACTTCTTGGTGCTCTTTTACTAAAGCATCTATGTCTTTTTTAGTTAAAAATGTAAATATTTTAATGTACTTAACGGCATCTTCATCACTGGAATTTAACCAATATTGATAGAACTTATATGGTGATGTTCTTTTAGCATCCAACCATACATTTTCCCCTTCAGACTTTCCGAATTTAGAACCATCGGACTTTGTTATTAAAGGGCAAGTAATAGCATAGCCTTTACCATTTCCAATTCTTCTAATAAGCTCCGTTCCTGTGGTAATATTTCCCCATTGGTCACTTCCTCCCATTTGTATAGTACAATTGTTTGCTTTATATAAATGAAAGAAATCGTAGCCTTGAACCAATTGATATGTAAATTCTGTGAAGCTTATACCTTCGGAGGCTTCGGATGAAATTCTAGTTTTTACAGACTCTTTGGACATCATATAGTTTACAGTAATATGCTTTCCAACATCTCTAATAAATTCTAAAAACGAAAACTCTTTCATCCAATCGTAATTGTTAACCAAAACCGCTGCATTAGCTGCATCGCTTTCAAAATCTAGAAAATATGCCAACTGGTTTTTAATAGCTTCTTGATTATGACGCAGTGTTTTTTCGTCCAATAAATTACGCTCACTGGATTTTCCTGAAGGATCACCAATCATTCCAGTTGCACCACCAACCAAAGCCACAGGTTTATGACCACAACGTTGGTAATGTGCCAACAACATAATTGGCACTAAATTACCAATGTGCAAAGAATTGGCAGTTGGATCAAAACCAACATAAGCACTGCGCATGCTTTTCAATAAATACTCTTCAATTCCAGGCGTGGTATCGTGTACCATTCCTCTCCATGTTATTTCTTCAATAAAATTTTTTGCCATTGGTATTAAAAATTTGAACAAAGATAATTTTTTACAAATGCTGAGAAAAGAAAAAACACTAATTTAGTTGTATGATATTAGTTACAGGTGGAACAGGTTTGGTTGGGAGCCATTTACTCTATAAATTGGTTGAAAACGGAAAAAAAGTCAAGGCTATTTATAGAAACAAAGAAAAAATTAAAGCGGTAAAACGTGTGTTTTCTTATTACTCTTCAAATTATGAAGCTCTTTTTTCTGAAATAGAGTGGGTTGAGGCTACACTAAATGACGTTCCTAGTTTAGAAATTGCATTTAAAAATGTGACACATGTTTACCATTGCGCTGCGTTTATTTCTTTTGACACAAAATACTATCATACCCTTAGACGTGTAAATATTGAAGGCACTGCCAATATTGTTAACCTTTGTATTTCTTATAATGTTAAAAAACTTTGTTACGTAAGCTCTGTTGCTACAATTGGTGAAGAAGAAAATAATAAGTTAATTACCGAAGAAACTCATTGGAATCCTGAGGCAGAACAAAATGTGTATGCGATTACCAAATATGGTGCAGAAATGGAGATATGGCGTGGCACTCAAGAAGGTTTGGATGCTGTTATTGTAAATCCTGGCGTTATCATTGGTCCTGGATTTTGGAGAGGTGGTGGTAGTGGGAGTTTAATTAAAATGGTTTATAGAGGTATGTCTAGATACACCAATGGTATTGTTGGGTATGTAGGTGTGATGGATGTTGTTAAGCCGATGATGCAATTAATGGAAAGTGACATAACCAATGAACGATATATTCTTGTTTCTGAAAATTTATCGTATCAAGATTTTTTCACGAAAACAGCAACCTATTTAAACGTACAGCCACCCAAAAAATTGGCTTCAAAATTTTTACTTAACATTGCTTGGAGATTGGATTGGTTACGTAGTCATGCACTAAACAAAAGACGCAGACTTTTTAAACATATTACAAAAACTATTACTACAAAGGCACTTTACAATAACAAAAAAATAACAGAAACTTTGAACTATAATTTTAAGCCTATTGATGCTTCTCTAGCTGAGACGTGTCAATTTTTCTTAAAGGAATTGTAGCACCTTCAATTTTTTTATTTTTGCCAAGAGAATCCCTTTGTGCTCTTAATTTTTTAGCTTTTTCAGTATTTTTTTTAGCCTCTATTTTATTGAGAGAATCTAAGTGTGTTTTTTCTTTAACCAATCGTTCTTTAACACTATTGTAAATATCTTCATAAGTATCGATGTTATAAGCATAATATTGATTGCTTAAAACGAATTGTGTACTATCTATTTCATATTTTTTGTACACAAAATCTTCTGGTAAGATGCCATTTTCTTCAAGTAATTTTTTATTTACTCCTTTTGAAGCCGATAATATGGTCATGTCATACAGTATGTTTACCATGTCTTGTTTTTTAATCAAGTTTTTTGGTTTTTTTGGTTTTTCAATACGATTGGAATTACAACCAACGCCTACCAAAACACATAATATCACAAAAAATTTAATATACTTCATTACCTATTAAATGTTAATCGTTTTGCAGCCTTTACTTCGTGAAAAGTAGAGTTTTCATATACTAATTGCCCATTTACCAATGTGTGTGTTACTTTCGATTTAAACATCGTGCCTTCAAAAGGCGACCATTTACATTTATATAACACATTGTCTTTATTAACTGTCCATGGATTATTATCATCAACAATAACAATATCGGCAAAATAACCTTCTTTGATATAGCCTCTTTTTTCAACTTGAAACAATATTGCTGGATTGTGACACATTTTCTCCACTAATTTCTCTATAGAAATTTTTCCTTGATGATGCGCTTCAAACATAGCTACAAGTGCATGTTGAACGAGTGGTCCTCCAGAAGGTGCTTTAGTATAAACGTTGTTTTTTTCTTCTAAAGTATGTGGTGCGTGATCGGTAGCTATTACATCCAACCTATCATCTAACAATGCTTCCCATAATTGGGCTCTATCATCCTTGGTTTTTACCGCTGGATTCCATTTAATTAGAGTTCCTTTTTCATCATAATCTTGATCTGAAAACCATAAATGATGTAAACAAACCTCTGCTGTGATTTTTTTATCTTTTAACGGAATTTTATTCGTGAATAACTTTGTTTCTTTTCCTGTGGATAAATGGAACACATGCAATCTTGCTCCTGTTTTCTTGGCAAGTTCAATTGCTTTTGAAGACGATAAATAACAGGCTTCCTCGCTTCTAATTATAGGATGATACTTAATGGGAATATTGTCGCCATATTTTTCAATATATAGCTTTGTGTTTTTTTTAATTGTTGCTTCGTCTTCACAATGCACGCTAATTAACAAGCTTGTGCTTGAAAATATTTTTTCTAATACTTTAGGGTTGTCAACCAACATATTTCCAGTAGATGAGCCTAAAAACAACTTTAATCCAGCAACATTCTTTGAATCGACCTTTAAAATTTCATCTAAATTATCGTTGGTGCCACCAAACATGAATGAGTAGTTTACAAATGATGTTTTTGAAGCTATCTGGAATTTATCCTCTAATTTTTTAATTGTTGTGGTTTGAGGGTTTGTATTTGGCATTTCTATAAACGAGGTAATCCCTCCAGCAGCGGCAGCTCTAGATTCAGTTTCAATGGTAGCTTTATGTGTTAATCCTGGCTCTCTAAAATGTACTTGATCGTCAATAACTCCAGGTAACACATAGTTGTTTTTAGCGTCAATGATTTGTGCTTCTGGATCATCTATAGATTTTCCAATTTGTACCATAAACTCACCTTCAATTAAAATATCCCCTTTGGTAATGTGGCCTTGATTAACAATTCTAGCATTTTTAATAAGTACTCTTTTATTGCTCATTTTATCTTTTTCTAAATAAACTTTTAAACTTCATCGTGATAACTCCGAATATTGCTTCAGATATAATTCCACCACTTAGTTTAGATTCGCCTTTTGTCCTATCGGTAAAAATAACAGGAATTTCAATGATTTTAAATTTTTGCAAATACGTTTTAAACTTCATTTCAATTTGAAACGCATAACCAACAAATTTTACTTTATCTAAATCAATGCTCTCGAGAACTGCTCTTTTATAACACACAAAACCGGCTGTGGTATCATGAATTTTCATTCCTGTAATAATCCTAACATACTTTGAGGCCAAATATGATAATAAAACCCTAGACATTGGCCAATTAACAACATTCACGCCTTTTACATAACGTGAGCCAATGGACATGTGCGCTCCACCAACATGACAAGCATTATAAAGCCTAGGGAGATCGTTTGGGTTATGGGAGAAATCGGCATCCATTTCAAAAATATAATTATACCCTTTTTCTAAGCACCATTTAAATCCATGAATATAAGCGGTTCCCAATCCTGATTTTTCTTTACGAACTTCTAAAAACAGCTGCTCCTTGAACACTTTTTGTAGTTCTTTAACCTTTAGTGCTGTTAAATCTGGAGAATTATCATCAACTACTAATATGTGAAATTGTTTTTCTAAAGAAAAAGTCGCTCTAATAATGGCTTCAACATTCTCAATTTCGTTAAAAGTTGGTATGATGATGATTGCGTCTTGCATTAAAAAAATAATTTTAGCAAAAGTAAGTTTTTTAAAGCATTAATTTTATAGAAATATTCTTCATAATTTAGCAATTATGTTACGTGAAATAATCTCAACCGAGTGGTACACTATTCTCTTTGTTTTATGCCTGTCTATTCTAGCCATGGTAAAATATATCTTTTCCAGTAGGTTTAATGATTTTTTATGGTTGGTTGGCAAGTCAAAATATTTAAAAATATATGCTAGGGAACAAAAATTCATAGATCAGTTTGACGCTTTTTTGTTCTTGAATTTAGTTGTTTCATTATCGATTTTCTTTTTTTTAGGCCATTCTGCATTTGTGGGTGGTATCTCGTTTAACATAGGTTTATTTATAAAAATATTATTAGGTATTGGAGCTATCATCCTTATTAAAGTTTTATTAGAACGTCTTATTGGTAGCCTTTTTGGAATTGATGCGCTTATCGATTCATATCTTTTTCAAAAAACCAGTTATAAGAATTTCTCCGGATTGTTATTGCTTCCCATTAATATATTGTTAGTCTTTACAATTCCTTTAAGCATCAATCTATTTTATGTAATAATTGGATTATTATTCATTATCAACTTAATGGGGTTTATTACGTCTATTAAAACACATCAAAAAACAATATTAAATAACATTTTCTATTTTATTTTGTATCTTTGCGCTCTTGAAATTGCACCTTACGTAATTTTATATAAGCTATTTATTAATAGTTAATTGAGTGTAAAAGTTAAGTAGACCTATGAAAGTGAAAACAATTTTGGTTTCTCAACCAGAGCCTAAAGTAGAAAATTCTCCATATTTTGATCTACAGGAAAAACAACGAGTAAAAATTGATTTTAGACCTTTTATCCATGTTGAAGGTGTCTCTGCCAAGGAGATTAGATTGCAAAAAGTAGATCTTAGTAACTACACCGCAATTATTTTAACCAGTAGAAATGCCGTGGATCACTTTTTTAGGGTAGCCGATGAAATGCGCTTTAAAGTTCCGGACACGATGAAGTATTTTTGCCAATCGGAAGCAGTTGCTTTCTATTTACAAAAATATGTCGTGTATAGAAAACGTAAAATTTATGTTGGGAAACGTAACTTTTCAGATTTAACACCATTGATTAAAAAATATAAAGACGAATGTTTTTTACTCCCTACAACAGATAAAGTAAAACCCGAAGTTCCTGAAACTTTAAATAATTTAAGTATTGAATGGAAACAAGCCACTTTTTATAAAACCGTGATTAGCGATTTATCAGATTTGGCAAATGTTTACTATGATGTATTAGTGTTTTTTAGCCCTTCAGGAATTGAATCTTTATTCCATAATTTTCCTGATTTTCAACAAAAAGATACAAGAATTGCTGTTTTTGGAAACACGACTATTAAAGCCGTTAAAAATAAAGGACTAAGAGTGGATATTGCAGCTCCAACACCTGAAACACCATCCATGACCATGGCTTTAGAAAAATATATCCAAACGGTTAACAAAAAATAATTAAATCGTTATTAGACATAAAAAAGCGTGATTTTTTCAAATCACGCTTTTTTATGAAACTTATTTGTAAATATCTATCTCACATTTGGTGCCCCAGCCATTATTTCGTCATTGGCATATTCTTCAAATTTCTTAAAGTTTTCTCTAAACGATTTAGCAAGTTTATCTGCCATATCATAATAACCTTTATCATTATTCCATGTTGTTCTTGGGCTTAACACATCTGTTGGCACATTAGGACAGGTTCTAGGTTGTTGTACTCCAAATATTGAATGTGTATGGTAATTACCCTTATTTGCAGCTTCTAATTGGCCATTCATAGCAGCTGTAATCATAGCTCTAGTATATTTAAGCTTCATTCTTGTTCCAACGCCATAAGGTCCTCCTGTCCATCCAGTATTTACCAACCATACATTCACTCCTGCATCTTGCATTTTTTTGCTAAGCATTTCGGCGTATTTTGTTGGGTGCAATGGCATAAATGGTTCTCCAAAACATGCTGAAAATGAAGGTACAGGTTCATCTATTCCTGCTTCAGTTCCTGCCACTTTTGCAGTATATCCTGAAATAAAATGGTACGCTGCTTGACCTGGTGATAATTTTGAAATTGGAGGTAAAACACCAAAGGCATCTGCTGTTAAAAAGAAAATGTTTTTTGGGTCATTGGCATAGGATGGTTGTTGAATGTTATCTATATGATAAATAGGGTAACTTACACGAGTGTTTTGTGTAATACTACTATCTTCATAATCTACCTCTCCATTGTCCTTGAAAATAACATTCTCTAAGATTGCACCTGGCTTAATAGCTCTAAATATGTCTGGTTCTTTTTCTTCAGTTAAGTCAATTGCTTTGGCATAACATCCACCTTCAAAATTAAAGATACTATTTTCAGCTGTCCAACCGTGTTCATCATCGCCTATTAATTTTCTGCTAGGATCTGCAGATAAGGTTGTTTTTCCTGTACCAGAAAGACCAAAGAAAATAGCCGTATCACCATCTTCGCCAACATTAGCAGAACAGTGCATTGGCAATACATTTTTATCTACTGGCAGAATCATGTTCAACGCTGAAAAGA
Source organism: uncultured Flavobacteriaceae bacterium (assembly GCA_945788155.1). Lineage (GTDB taxonomy): Bacteria > Bacteroidota > Bacteroidia > Flavobacteriales > Flavobacteriaceae > Pontimicrobium. Next base: position 1,388 of record CALZKX010000197.1, on the reverse strand, counting down.
TTCCTTTTTTCATTTCGCCTGTGTAAGCAGAACCACCAACAAGTGCTATTTTTTTTGTAAAATTTAAAATAGAAAAATTGCCTTGTCTTAAACCATAGCTTTCTGGTTTTGGGCATTCATAACCTGGTGCACAAAGCACCAACCATTCTTCTTTAAAATTTTCAAGTTCTTCTGCGCTTGGTCTTAGAAACATATTATAGATAAACATGTTAGACCAAGGGTATTCTGTAATGGTTCTAACGTTCATTTTATATTTTGGGTCAGCGCAAACATAACCATCTCTTGCATAGATTTCTTTTCCGCTAAGGTAGTTTTCTATTTCAGATTGTAAAAAATCGAAATTTTTAGGAGAAATAGCCTTATTGGTTTTTCCCCACCATACACGATCTTTTGTATAATCATCTTTTACCAAAAAACGGTCTTGAGGAGAACGGCCTGTATATTTGCCAGTATTAATGGCTAAGGTCCCATTGGCGGTTTCCTTTCCCATTCCTTTTTCAACTGTAATGGCCTGTAATTGTTTGGGTGTCAATTGATAATTTACTTTGGCATTCTTGATTCCATATGTTTCTAACGAAATCGATTTCGAAGTTTGGGTGTTATCCACCATAATTTTGTGTGTTGTTTAAAGTACAAAAATATAAATTTTTATAAACTCCTTATTCAAAAACTTGATATTATTCTTCCTTAATTTTAATAAATCCAACAAGCATAACTATCCAAGACAGTATAAGCAAGAAACCACCTATTGGAGTTACAAAAGCAATTGTTTTAAAATCAAATGATGTAAGTGCGTTAGTCGCCAAACCGTAAATTGAGCCTGAAAACATCAACACACCTATAATTATTAGATAAAGTATTGCCTTTTTTGTGCTAGTTTTTAAATATTGGGTATGTGCAACAAACATAAGTAACAATGCATGGTACATTTGATACTTCACTCCTGTTTGAAAAGTGTCTATAGCTTCTATTGAAATTTTGTTTTCTAAGCCATGAGCTGCAAAAGCACCTAGCAATACGGCGAACAATCCAAAAATGCTTGCTGCGATTAATATTTTTTTGTTCATATTATTTATTGGTTTTAAGTTTTAAAAACAATTTCATTTATTACATTCGTGAAACATTTAACAACAAAATTACTCAACTAATTTCACTATGCGAAAGATTTTGGTTATTGGCTCTGGCAAATCAGCATCATACTTGATAAAATATTTTTTAGATAAATCGGAATCTGAAAATTTACACATTACCATTGGTGATATTTCATCTAAAAATGCAAAAAAACTTATTGGCAATCATAAAAACGCTAATGCAATTACATTGGATGTTTTTGATAAGACCTCACGATCTAATGCCATAAGTACAGCAGATATTGTAGTATCTATGCT
>CALZKX010000196.1 GCA_945788155.1 uncultured Flavobacteriaceae bacterium | reverse complement strand
TTTGGGAATTAGTTAGTTTTTATAACTATAAGGACAACGCAATTGTAGATACAATTGTTAACAACGCCAACAATAGACAAGTTAAAATGTTTAAAGACGGCAAAGTAATGTGGTCTCGTAGAGCACCTTCCGATGAGATTGATTATTTTGGGTATGGGTCATACATAATTACAGATTCTACATTAACAGAAAACTTGGAATTTGGCTCGGTTGCTATGCTTAAGGTAATAGACACAATGCATGTATTTAATTTTGAACTTATTTTAGAGAAAGACGTTTTTACACAAATTGACCTTGGTCCTGAAGGAGACCGTATTTTTTCTGAAAATTATGCGAGAGTAAATGATTAAATACCTAATAATTGTAAATAAAAGCTCCCTTTTTACTGGTTTGATGAAAAGGGATTTTTTTAGCTTCACAAGTAGCTTTCCATCGTTCTTGATAGCTTTTAAAATTGCTCCCATCACTTATTATCAATTCTGGTTGTAGTCGTTCTATTAATCGTTCCAAGTTTATTTTGGGAGAATGCTGCAAAAGTATGATTGATGGTTTAAAACGTGCTGTTTTGTAAACACCAAAGCTATCTATCAGCAATACTGTATGACTATTAAATGTATGGATATTTTTAACCGAATCGATATCAATAGTTTTTATGTGAGCACCAACTCTATAGTTGATTATTGTTTTGTCTTGTTGCAAAATACTATCATTGGTATTAGAATAAATACGTAGTTGTCTATTTGTTTTATGGCCAATAATGCTATGTCTGGATTTGTGAAATACAATAAAGGAATTTTTAGTTTTTTCTTTTTTATCAAATATTAAAGCACCCAGACTTATAATTATTGTTATAAGTAAAGAAACTAGGCTTTTAAACGTTCTTGTTTTTAAATAAATTAATATGGTAATGATAATTGCATAGCTAATTAGTACATGCACAAAATCAAAAGAAATATTTTTAAAAAGAAAAGATTCTTGACCAGCAACCCAAATTACAAGCTTGTTCATTGTTGAAATAACAGTTCCATAAGTATTTGCAAGAAAAGAAGGAAGAAAGTTTAACAATGAGAGTCCAATAACTAGTATTCCTAAACCTAAAATCAAGCCCAAAAATGGAATGATTGCCAAATTAGAAACAAAAAATAACCCAGGAAATTGATGAAAATAGTAAAGGCTTATAGGTATTACACCAAATTGAGCAGCAAGGGTTACCGTAAAAATGTTCCAGAAAAACTTTAATAATTTAGGTTTGGGTTGCCATAGTTTATCCAACATTGGTTGTATAGCTACTATAGCAAAAACAGCCAAATAGCTTAATTGAAACCCTACATCAAATAAAAAAGTAGGTTTCCATAACAAAAGAATAAACATAGAGATGGTTAACGTATTGTAAACATTGGTTGGACGCTTTAAGTTTAATGCTATAGCAACTACTGTAAACATACTTACAGCCCTAACGACCGAAGCCGATAAACCAGCAATTATAGCAAAACCCCATAAAACGATTATTAAAAGCGTGGTTTTAAAAAACAAACCATGCTTAAAATACTCAATGGGCTTAAATAAAAAGTTTAATAATAAAAGTATAATCCCTACATGTAATCCAGAGACCGCAAGTATGTGTATTGCTCCTGCTTGTGTGTAACTATCATAAATATCTTTAGATATGTCTTGTCTTTGGCCTAATAATAAAGCATTGATAATGGCTAATTCTTCTGGTTTAAAACTATGGGCTTTAAGTTTATTATTTATGGTTTCCCTTAATAAACCTGCAAAGCCAAAAAGAGTATGCTTATTATTACTAATAGTGTGAATACTAGTATTGGAAACAAAAAGTTGATGATAAATATGCTGCTTCTTTAAATAGGCTTTATAATTAAATTGATAAGGGTTCAAAGGAGGGATTAATTCCTTAAACTGTGTTTTGGTTATTAAAACATCGTCAACTTTTAGAGGTTTTTTAGTTGAATCCTTGGCAACATTCAGTAACGAACGACCAGAGGTTTTTATTTGGTTAAGGCTTAAAACATCTATGACATATTTGTTGTGAAAATTCCCTGGCTTTAAAACTTCCCTAACTCTAAAACCTATAAGCTGAGACGAATCTTTATGTTTTTGATTAAGCTTGGTGTAGTGGTTTTTAAAATTAGACTCGTTATGTGTGGCAATGCTTAAATAACCAATACAAATAGTTGCTAAATAAATAACAATTGCAGTCCAAGAATGTTTTTTTCTAGCATGTTTAGATATTATTAAATCAAAAACCAACAACAATAAAAAAAAGACACTCAAAAGTATTATGTATGCTAGGTTTGCATCAAAAAAATATCCAAGAAGAATACCTATAATCAAACCTATTGTAAGTTTAATAATCGTAAAATTAAGCAGTTGCATATATGTAAGATAATAAAAATCTTACAAAAACCGTCTAGCTTCTTTAAATGCCAATTGCCAATATCGTTCAGATAAAGAAGATGTAATCACACCTTTACTGGTTGTGGAATGAATAAACTCAATGGTTCTGTTATTTGCATTGGTTACTAACCCAACATGGTTAATTACGCGTCTATTTTTATTGGTTTGAAAAAAAAGGAGATCTCCTTTTTGTACTTCTTTTAAAGTAATGGGATACCCTTTGGTTGCCATATCCCTTGAAACACGTGGTAACAAAATGTTTTCATTTTTAAAAGCAACATAGATTAAACCAGAACAATCCATTCCTTTTTTTGTGGTACCGCCAAATTTGTATTTTGTGCCTTCAAATGAATTTGCAAAAGTTACAATATTGTGAGCTTTTATGTATTCAGGATTTGTTTTATAGGCTAGATTCCCTTTCTTGGACTGCTTCGTTTTTGCAATAGACTCACTCTTGTTTTTAGTTGCAAGTTTTGAAGATTTGCAAGATGTAAAACTTATAATAAGCAATAAAATAAAGGGCAAAAATCGCATAAATACTAAATGTAATAGATGCTAATTTAAAGAATTATAAATTAATTGCGCTACTTTTTTACTAGCGCCTTTTCCACCAAGCTTTTTTTCAAGTTCATAATAGCTTATAAAAAACTTGGTACGTTCATAATCATCTAAAATCTTTTGTAATTCAATGTTTAAACGATTGGTATTACAATCATTTTGAATAAGTTCGGTAACAACTTCTTTATCCATAATCAAATTTACAAGAGATATATATTTAATATGCTTTACCAAGCGTTTTCCAATTTGGTACGATAGCCATGAACCTTTATAGCATACCACTTGAGGCACTTTAAATAATGCTGTTTCTAGTGTTGCAGTTCCAGAAGTGACCAAAGCAGCTGTTGATACACTCAACAAATCATATGTTTTATTGCTTACAAAATGCACGTTAGATTTTTTAATGAATTGCTCATAAAAACTGTAATCTTGACTTGGTGCACCAGCAATTACAAATTGATAATCTTTAAAATTTTTAACAACGCTCAACATTATGGAAAGCATTTTTTTTATTTCTTGTTTTCTGCTTCCAGGTAATAACGCTATTATTGGTTTGTTACTTAGTTCATGTTGTGTTCTAAATTCATATTCGTCAACTTGAACCCTATTTGAAATAGCATCAATTAATGGATGACCAACAAACTCTACAGGAAATTTATGCTTGTCTTCATAAAATGATTTTTCAAATGGAAGAATCACATACATTTTATCTATGTCTCTTTTAATAGCAGTAATCCTATTTTCTTTCCATGCCCAAATTTGAGGCGAAATGTAATAATGTGTTTTAAACCCCTTTGTTTTTGCCCATTTTGCAATACGTAAATTAAATCCAGGGTAATCAATAAATATAATCACATCTGGATTGTAGGCTTCAATATCCTGTTTACAGAAACTAAGATTTTTAGTGATGGTTCTAAGGTTCATAATAACTTCTATAAACCCCATAAAAGCCAGTTCTTTGTAATGCTTAATTAAAGTACCGCCAACTTGTTGCATCAAATCGCCTCCCCAAAATCTAAACGCTGCGTTTACATCTTGAAATTGTTGAGCCTTCATTAGATTAGATCCATGTAAGTCTCCCGAAGCTTCTCCTGCAATAATGTAGTACTTCATAAAGTGTTATAATTTAATAACAAACGTTAAAATAGCTATTAAAATAGTTGCCAATAGTACACCTTTGGCGCGTTGGTCTTGCTTCTTTTTTATAAAAATAAAGAAAGCTACTAAATTTAATATAGCTCCAAGACTAACCAATTTTCCTAAAAAACCTTCAGAGCTTGCGGCTTTTATAACCGTAAATGCATCATCGCCTTTTCCTAAAAGCATTGCTGCAAAGTACAAACCAACGGTGTTGGCTATAAACCCTATTAATATTCCTAAAATAACATCTTTCTTATTCATTAAAAGTCCATGAGTTTAATTGTTGTATAAAATGATGGGCAGTAAGGTCGAATTGTACTGGAACTAAAGAAATATATCCATTTTCCAAAGCCCATTCATCAGTATCTTCGCCTTTGTCTAAATTTACAAATTCTCCAGTTAACCAATAATAATCTTTTCCTTGAGGGTTTTGGCGTTTATCAAATTTTTCAACCCAATTTGCATTTGCTTGTCTACAAACTTTAATCCCTTTTATAGCTTTTTTAGGGATGTTGGGGATATTCACATTTAAAACAACACCTTTTGGCAAACCATTGTTTAACACATTGAGCGTAATTGTTTTAATAAAGCTTTCGCAAGGCGCAAAATTTGCATCGTAATTGTAATCCAACAACGAAAACCCAATGGCAGGAATGCCTTCTATTCCAGCTTCAATGGCTGCACTCATGGTGCCAGAGTAAATCACATTTATTGAAGAATTTGACCCATGATTGATGCCAGAAACACATACATCCGGAATTCTATCTAAAATTTCATGTTTGGCCAATTTAACGCAATCGGCAGGTGTGCCAGAAGTACTGTATTCTTCCTGCGGACCATCATCAATATGTTCTTTTCTGCAGTGCAAGGTGGCATCAACTGTAATGGCATGTCCCATGCCACTTTGGGGACTATCTGGTGCTACTACAACCACATCGCCGATGGTATTCATTACTTTAATTAAAGTACGAATTCCTGGAGCTGTAATACCATCATCATTTGTTACAAGTATAAGTGGTTTTGTTTGCATTGTTTAACTAGAAAATTGTAAGTTACAAAAGTAAATAAATTCGCTCGAAAATTCTTATTTTATGCTGTTTAACAAAAAATTAGTACCATAACACAATATTGGCATAATTTTTTCTTTAATTTAGAAAAAAATTTCACCCAAAAAGAAAGAACAAATGAAAAGGAACTATAATATTTTACTACTTACGTTGTTACTGGCATTTGCATCATGCAGTTTTACTACAAAAAATATAGATGACGATACCGATAAGGATAAAATCCTTATGGAACTAATCACTATGGCATTGCAACAAGCGCATTTTCAGCCTAAAGATATAAACGACAAATTTTCAGAGGCTATCTTTAATGATTATATAGATCAAATAGACCCTTATAAGCGCTATTTTTATGAGTCTGATATAAAAGAATTTGAGAAGTATAAAACCGAATTGGACGATCAAATAATGGCTTACGATGTGGCATTTTTCAATTTAACTTATGAGCGTTTGTTACAACGTATAGCAGAATCTCAAGAAGTGTATCAAGAAGTTTTAAAATCGCCTTTCAATTATAATGAAAATGAGGTGTTTAAAGCAGATTATGAAAACTTGAACTATGCAAGTACAAAAAAAGAGATGAAAAAACGCTGGAGACACCAATTAAAGTTTTCAACTATTGCTAATTATCATGATTTTATTTTAGAACAGGAAGCAGATGTAAAAAGAAAAGAAGAAATAAGTGCTTTAAGTGGCGAAGAAATTAACGCTTTAAGTGATATTGAGAAAAATAAATTTGTTAACACTGACAACGAAAATAAATTTGTAGTTAAATCTGATACTGAGCTAGAAATTGAAGCACGTGAAACCACATTGGGATTGCTTGATGAACTTTATGTTTTTATTGGCGAAAGAGAACGTCAAGATTGGTTTACAGTGTATATTAATACTATTGCTAGAGAGTTTGATCCACACACCTACTATTTTGTCCCAGAAGAGAGAGAAGATTTCAATGTACAAATGACAGGAAAATACGAAGGTATTGGAGCAAGATTAATACAAAAAGGCGAATACATTACCATTACCGAACTCATATCAGGAGGGTCTGCTTGGAGACAAAACAAGCTTGAAGTGGGTGATGCCATATTAAAAGTAAGACAAGAAGATGAGGAAGAAGGTGTAAATGTTGTAGGGATGAGATCTGGTGATGCTGTTAAATTTATAAGAGGTCCAAAAGGAACAAATGTGATTTTAACTTTGAAAAAAGTAGATGGCACTATTGAAGAGCTATCAATACCAAGAGACGTAATTGAACTTGAAGAAACCTACGCAAAATCGTCAACAGTTAAAAAGAATGATAAAATTTTTGGAGTAATAAATTTACCTGGATTTTATGATAATTTCGACGATAATAACGAACGAAATGCCGCAAGTGATATTAAAAAAGAAATAGAACGTTTAAAGGCCGAAGGTATGGAAGGTCTTGTTATTGACTTAAGAAATAATGGAGGAGGTTCTTTACGAGCTGTAATAGATATAGTTGGTCTTTTTATTAAAGATGGCCCAGTAGTACAAGTTCGTACAACTGGAGAACCTGCTGAGGTTTTGAGTGATAAAGACCGTTCTATAACCTGGGATGGCCCTCTAGTGATTTTAGTTAATGAACTATCGGCCTCAGCATCCGAGATTATGGCTGCCGCATTACAAGATTATAAACGCGCTATTGTTCTTGGAAGTAAACAAACTTTTGGTAAAGGCTCGGTACAACGAATATTTGATTTAAATAGAATACTTAGAGGTAACACCAAAGGCGATTTAGGAGCCATTAAGCTTACAATACAAAAGTATTACCGCATTAATGGAGGTTCTGTTCAGTTGAAAGGAGTTGAAAGCGATGTAGTTGTTCCGGACCGTTATAGTTATATTGATATAGGCGAAAAAGACCAAGATAATCCGTTGCCTTGGGATAAAATTGAGGCAGCACCTTACGAAGCTTGGGGTAATTACTTTGATTATGATGAAACAATAAAGAACAGTAAAGAGAGAATGCGAAAAAGTGAGCAACTCAAGCTAATTGATGAAAACGCCAAATGGATTAAGAAAATTAGAGATAATGACTATTATTCTTTAAACTATCAAGATTATAAAGCCCAATTGGACACAAATGAAAAGGAAGCAAAACGTTTTGCTAAATTAGCAGACTATAAAACAAATTTAACCTTTAATTCATTGCCTT
>CALZKX010000195.1 GCA_945788155.1 uncultured Flavobacteriaceae bacterium | reverse complement strand
GGAGTTGTATGGATTGACGCTCATGCCGATATGCACTCACCATATACCTCGCCTTCTGGAAATATTCATGGAATGCCTCTAGCAGCTGCCCTTAATGAAGATAATATTCCCAACAAAATTAACGAAGTTTCTAAAAACTCCATTCATTTCTGGGAAAACATGAAAAACCTTGGAATTAAAGGCAAAAAATTGCAACCAGATGATCTTGTGTATTTTGGAGTTAGAGACACCGAAAAACCCGAGGAAAAACAAATGGAGGCCTTAAAGCTTAGAAATTACATGGTTCATGAAGTAAGGCATAGAGGTTTAGAAGTATGTGTTGATGAAGCTTTAAACAGGTTAAAAGATTGCGATATGATTTATATTTCGTTTGATGTTGATAGTATGGATTGCGACCTTATTTCATATGGCACAGGAACACCAGTTTCCAAAGGCTTTGACGAATTTGAAATCATTAAAATAATAGATCATATTATAAAAAGTAATAAAGTAATTTGTATGGAGTTTGTAGAAGTAAACCCTTTACTGGATAACAAGGGAAATAAAATGGGTGAAACCGCCTTTGCAGTTCTTGATGAAGTTACTAAAACGCTTACTAAAACCTTAAAAATCAAATAATATAAAAACCTAAAACATATGAAATCCTTTTTTAAATACTTCGTTCTAATTTTTTTAGTGGGCACGCAACTTACCTTTTCGCAGAAACTCACCCGAAAGGAAAAAAAGATTTTAAAAACCATTGAAGTTAATAATGCTGAGACCATCGAATTTTTAAAAGATGTAGTAAACATTAACAGTGGCACCATGAACCACGAAGGCGTTAAAAAAGTTGGCGATGTATTTGCGAAAGCATTTGAAGCTATTGGGTTTAAAAGTTCTTGGTACGATATGTCGCAGGTTAATAGGTCAGGGCATTTATTTGCCGAAACTTCGGGAGATAAAGGAAAAAAACTATTATTGATTGGTCATTTAGATACAGTTTTTGAAGAGAATAGCCCTTTTCAGGAATTCAAAATGGTTAACGATAGTATAGCGCATGCTCCAGGAGGCAACGATATGAAAGGAGGTAACGTGATTATTCTTTATGCATTAAAAGCACTTGCCGATAATGGGTTACTAAAAAATGCGCAAATAATTGCAGCATTTACTGGAGATGAAGAAGCCACTGGAAAACCCTTGACCATAAGTAGAAAACACTTAATTGAAGCAGGAAAACGAAGCGATATTGCTTTAGGCTTTGAAAATTCAACGGGTTTTAACGATGCAACAATCGCACGAAGAGGATCTTCAGATTGGCGAGTGGATGTAACAGGAGTTAGAGCTCATTCTTCCGAAATATTTAACGAACGTGTTGGTGCAGGAGCTATTTTTGAAATGTCTCGTATCTTAAATGCCTTTTATACCAATGTAAAAGGCGAGGAGTTTTTAACCTTTAATCCAGGAATTATTTTGGGAGGTACACTTATGGATTACGACCAGCAATTAAGTAAAGGTGATGTTTTTGGTAAGAGTAATGTTGTAGCACAAACAGCAACAGTATATGGAGGCTTACGATTCATTTCCGAAGATCAAAAAGAGCGTGCACGAGCAAAAATGAGAGAAATAGTTAACAATAATTTACCACAAACGTCTGCAAAGGCGACCTTTATAGATAGTTATCCAGCAATGGGTCCAACAGAAGGGAATAAACAGTTGCTTGAAATGTTTAGTACTGTTAGTAAGGATTTGGGTTATGGTGAAGTTGTAGCTTTCGATCCATTAAAACGCGGTGCTGCTGATGTGTCTTTTGTAGCACAATATGTTGATTGTATAGATGGTTTGGGTACCATGGGTGATGGAGGCCACACACCTGAGGAAACAGTTAACCTTAATACCATAGAAGATTTAACAAAGCGAGCCGCTATATTAATTTATAGATTGATTAATCAGAAGTAAATTTTTGGCTTTCGTTTAACGTGTTCGTGTATGGCTCGTTGCGGAAAATCAGCTATGATTTTCCGCCGTAAACAAAAGATAGTGAATTGCTATGAATTCTGATTAGGAATTCAGCCGCAATGAGCTATACACGTTGTTGTGCTTTCGTTATTTTTTCTTTGCTTTAGTTTCTCATCAATAATTCTTGATCAATCATTTCTATTGTTTTAATTATCTCTATTTCAATTTCCGGAACAAAGAATTCAAGAAATGTCTCATTATAATTTCTGAAACTTTTATATCGGAACATTAAGTCGTTATCTGTTCTTAATCCATTAATATTAATAGGTTTCATTATGGTTAAATCTAAAAGCCCAATTTCATTAAAGTATTTAACCTCTAAATCATGGATTTTGCTCTGATATGAATTTTGATACTCTATTAATCTATTATATCCTTCATAGTTTATGTCATATAATGTGGCTATTTGGTTGCGTAGCGAGTCGTTCTTAATGGTTCGCATGCCCATTTGCTTTAATGTTTCATAAGGAGTTACGTTATAATTAAACTCTACCCCAAACTGAATGCTATTAAAATGAATGGATAATGAATCATTAAATGACTCACTACCTTCAATCCAATTAATTATTATATTTTCACTTTTATTTTTAAGTTTAAAATGATTTAAATTTTCACGAATGCCTTCTAAATCATTTTCTAAATTAGCTTTAACTTCTTTAAGAATTTCAGTTTCAACTCTTCTCAATTTTTTATTTTCGTTCCAATTATTTATACTTAAAGCAATTAAAATACCAATAACAACAAGAATAATTTCTCCAATGGCATATTTTAGATACTTGCCAGTTTTATTTTTCTCCAAAAGATCGTAACGTATTTTTCTAAAGAATTTTATCATTGGTTAGCGGTTGGTTATAATGAAGCACAATGCGATGATATGCAACGTTTCAATGTTTTATATCAGTCGTTAAACGAAGTTCGCTATTTTTTTTATCAAAGTCAAGTTTAGTTCAATTATAAAATCATTAACTTTAAGCATAAAACCTAAAGTGATGCAACAAACTACCAATACCATTTTAATGGTGCGTCCTACTAACATTAGGGCTAACGAACAAACAGCCATAAACAATCATTATCAAAAAGAAATACACGATGTTACGCTATTAGCTTTACAGCTGAAAGCAGAAAAAGAATTTGATGTGTTTGTTGAAAAATTAAGAAATGTTGGTATCAATGTTATTGTTTTTGAACCTAAAGATGGTTTAGATACCCCTGATGCCCATTTTCCAAATAACTGGATATCTTTTCATGAAAATGGTGTAGTGGGCTTGTACCCAATGTTTGCAGAAAATAGGCGTACAGAACGTAGAGAAGATGTATTGTTTAAGCTGGAAGATGAAGGGTTTCTTATAAATCATATAATGGATTATAGAACAGCCGAAGACGAAGGCATGTTTCTAGAAGGTACAGGTGCTTTGCTATTAGATCGCGTAAACCGTAAAGCGTATTGTGCTTTGTCAAATCGTGCAGATGAGGAATTGTTTATTGAGTTTTGTGAAGATTTTGAATTTACTCCAATTATTTTTACTGCCAACCAAACGGTTGATGGGAAACGCGAACCTATTTACCATACCAATGTTATGATGTGCCTAGGTGAGACCTTTGCGGTTATTTGCTTAGCGAGTATTGATGATACAAAAGAACGTAGAAACGTGATTAAACACCTAAAAGAAGACGGTAAGGAAATCATTGATATTACCGAAGCACAGGTTGCTAAATTTGCAGGCAATATGTTGCAAGTTAAAGGATTTGATGATAAGCGTTATGTAATTATGAGTCAAGCAGCTTATGATTCTTTAACTCAAGATCAAATAAAAAAACTGGAAAATCACGCTGAAATTTTATCAAGTTCACTTAGTATTATTGAAGCTTGTGGTGGTGGTAGTGCACGTTGTATGATGGCCGAAGTTTTCTTGCCAAAAATTATTTAATTACTCAATAGGTTTTGCCTTTGGAAGCTCTACAAAGAACTTGCTTCCTAGGTTAGGTTCGCTTTCAACCCAAATTTTACCGTAGTTAAGTTCTACCATTTGCTTACAAATGGACAATCCTAAACCAGTGCCTTTTTCATGTCCAGTCCCTCGTGTTGTAAAACCACTGTTTTTAAATAATTTTTCTTGATTCTCTTTAGAAATACCTACACCTGTATCTTCAATACAAATAAGCACATTGCCATTGCGATCTCTATTGGAAACGGTAATTACATCACCAACTCTAGAGAATTTAACAGCGTTTGCTAATAGGTTCTGGATTACAATTTCTATCATGCTCTTATCTGCATACACAAAATCTTTAATGGATTCGTCTAACAAGATAATTTGCTTTTCATTTACTTTCTTCTCAATTAAATTTATCTTATCGGCAAATACCTCTTGAATATTGAATAACTCTGGTTTTGGTTCCAGATTTTGCATTTGCGATTTAGACCAGTTTAATAAATTCATCAATAAGGCAGCAGCATTATCGGCATTTTCACTTAATTCAGGAATAAGTTCGTCAAATTCTTCTTGGCTAATGCTATCTTCTTTTAATAAATCCAAGAATGCTTTAACACCAGTAATGGAATCCTTTAAATCGTGAGATACAATGGAGAACAAACGGTCTTTTACTTGATTCATTTCTTCAAGATGACGTGTCTGCTCTAAAATAGAATCGTTTTGCAATTTATATTGTTTATTTGTTTGGTCAAGTTCTTCAAACTCTTCTTTTCTATTTCGGTTGTTAATGAACATGCTTATAAAAGCAATTAACGCAACAAGAAGTGCTCCTCCTAAAGCATAAGCGATTAACTTTAGTTGTTTTAATTTTTTTGTATCAACAGCAAAAGTCGAGTCGTCAGTTATTGTATCTGTTGGCTGGCTTATATCTATAGGTTCTTCCTCAAAAACGAAAGGCGTTGCTTTTTCTTCATCCAATTTATTTTTTAAAGCATGGTAATCTGCTTGCCATTTAAAAGCGCCTTTAAAGTTGCCATTTGTAGAATCTATAGCAACTCTTAATTTATAGTTTTTTAGAAGCTGCTCATCATTTTTTACTTGGTTAGTAAGTGCGTAAGCCTCATTTAATTGTACTTCGGCTAATCTTACTTTTCTTTGCTTAAAGTTGAGATTTGCTAAACTATTGAGCGATTTTAAAATGCCCAACTTATTGTTGGTTCTTCTGTTTAACCTTAATCCTTCCAGTAAATAGGAAGCAGATTTTTCATAATCGTTAAACTGTAAATATTCGTCACCAATTCTAGGTAATACATCGCCTCTAATAATTTGATCGCTTTCTTTTAAAACGTCTAAATAATTTAATAATTTTTCGTAATACTCAATGGCTTTTCTATGCTCCTTGCGCATGGAATAAAGTATGGCGATATTTTTTGTGGATGTTTTAATTCCAGAACTATCACGAAGTTGCTCACGTATTTGTAATGCTTTAAGGTTAAACTCCAGAGATTTATCTACTTGATTGGTGTTAAAGTATGCTTCTGAAAGATTATTATAAGCTGAACTTAATTCGCTTCTTAAATTTTTACGCTCAAAAATTTCTATTGCAGTTAATGAATAACGTAAACCTTTACCATAATTTCCTCTTTTAATCTCGATAAGCCCCAAGCTATTGTTCACTTTGGCAATACCAAGTGAATCTTGCATTTGACTAAACAAGCGGAGAGATGCATTGTAGTTGTCAAGTGCATTAAAATAGTCATCTCTTTGTGAATAAATAAGCGCTTTGTAGTATTTAATTTCGGCAGTAGCACTATGATATTGTAATGAAGTAGATAGCTTTTCGGTTTGTGCAATATATCCTAAAGCTTTTTGGAAATCTTTAGTATTATAGAATGACTTTATGAGCTGTATGGACGTATCTACCTTGGTGGAATCAAGTTTTTGAAACGCAAATTGCATGACAAGGCTATCCTGCTCTTTAGTTTGAGACAAACTAGAGAATATAGTAAATAAAAATGCAGTTAAGGTAATTAACTGTTTCATAAACTATAAAAGGTTTTAGGCGCAACAACTACTGTATTACCCAAACTAACCCTGAGGGAAAGGAAAATCAAGTATATACTAACAAGCAATCTATTTGCTTTGTAACCAAAAGTAGTTGTTATCATCGTTGGGGACCGAAATTAATAGCTTAACAAAAGTTGACAAAAGTGAAGCAAAACCCTAATTTCTGCGTTTTAAAGCAAAAATATTAGATGAAAGGAACAATATTTTTTTCTAAAAAAAGTTGGTGTCGACAAACGGTAAAAAACATGGAAAAACTACACTTTTGTCGATGAAATGCATCTTTCAGATTATCATAGTTTCGATAAAATGTAAATTATTGATATTTAATACGTTAAGCTTTTCTTAAAATAATTAGTCTTAGCCAATATCTTAACTATTTTACGCCATTCCTTATGCTGTATAAAACTGTAAAATTTAGTCTTTACCTTAGTAAAAGTTTTATCTTTGCAGCTTAAAATCTAGTAGGAATGACCATTCAGGAGACTTTATTACAACATATTAAAACAGCTTTTTCTAAGTTATATAAAGCTGAGATTGATACAGTAGAATTTCAGTCAACACGTAAAGAGTTTGAAGGCGATATTACAGTGGTAACATTTCCAATGTTGCGTGTGGTTAAAATGAACCCTGAGCAATTAGGCGAAAATTTAGGAAACTATTTGGTAAAACATGTAGATGAGGTAAAAGCATTCAATGTCGTTAAAGGTTTTTTAAACATTGTGATAGACGATGTGTTTTATCTTAATTTTTTCAATACAATAAAAGAGAATAGCACCTACGGTTTTAAGCCACAAACAAACGAGGCTATTATGGTAGAATATTCGTCGCCAAATACCAATAAACCTTTGCATTTAGGACATATTAGAAACAACCTTTTAGGATATAGTGTAGCCGAAATTTTAAAGGCTTCTGGACATAAAGTGTATAAAACCCAAATTATTAACGATCGAGGTATTCATATTTGTAAAAGTATGTTGGCTTGGAAACGTTTTGCTCCCAATGGGAGTGATGGTAATAAAGAAACTCCTGAAACTACTTTAAATCCTGATTTAAGAAAAGGCGATAAATTGGTTGGAAATTACTATGTAAAGTTTGACCAAGAATATAAAAAAGAAATAGCGAGTTTAGTCGCTCAAGGAAAAACAGAAGAAGCCGCAAAAAAGGAAGCACCAATTTTATTAGAAGCTCAAAATATGCTTCTTAAATGGGAAGCTGGAGACAATGAAGTGGTTGCTCTATGGCAAATGATGAATGCATGGGTGTATGAAGGTTTTGAAACCACTTATAATAACTTGGGTGTTGATTTTGATTGTTATTATTATGAAAGTGATACGTATTTATTAGGAAAAGAGTTTGTTGCCGAAGGATTAAAAAGTGGTGTGTTCTTTAAAAAAGAAGATGGTTCGGTTTGGTGCGATTTAACAGCTGATGGTTTAGATGAAAAAATAGTACTACGAGCCGATGGTACAGCAGTATATATAACTCAAGATATTGGTACAGCCATACAACGTATAAAAGACTATCCAGATGTTGAAGGTATGGTGTACACCGTTGGTAACGAACAAGATTACCACTTTAAAGTACTGTTTTTAATACTTAAAAAATTGGGTTTCGAATGGGCAAAAAACCTATACCATTTGAGTTACGGTATGGTAGATTTGCCTAGTGGTAAAATGAAAAGTCGTGAAGGGACAGTAGTTGATGCCGACGATTTAATTGTTGAAATGACCAATACAGCCAAAGAATTGTCCCAGGAATTAGGAAAGTTAGATAATTATAGCGACCAAGAAAAGCATACTATCTACAATACCATTGGCTTAGGTGCTTTAAAGTATTATATTTTAAAAGTTGATCCTAAAAAGCGTATTCTATTCGATCCAAAAGAGTCGGTCGATTTTCAAGGAAACACAGGGCCTTTTATACAATATACCTATGCTCGAATACAAGCTATATTACGAAAAGCTGATTTTAACACAAATGTCACGTTGAGCGCAGTCGAAACGTCTCTACATGAAAAGGAAAAAGAACTTATAAAGCAATTAGAGTTATTCCCTGAAGTCATCCAAAATGCTGCCCAAAACCATAGTCCTGCGTTAATAGCTAATTATACTTACGATTTGGTTAAAGAGTTTAACTCCTTTTACCAAAATGTATCTATTCTAGGTGCTGATAACCAAAATGAAAAGGTTTTTAGAGTGCAATTATCGCAAGTAGTTGCAAATACTATAAAAAATGCGTTTGGACTCTTAGGTATTAAGGCGCCAGAACGTATGTAGTTTTTTTGGTCCGTTTAACGGTCTCATAAAAGAATAGTGCGGTTTTGTGTGCGAGGATTTCCCGAAGGAAAATCAGACGTAGCAAAAGCGCAACGACCTTTGATTAAGCACTAAACTACGCATTATTTTTATACTTGCTGTGTGTAGTTTTTATTCCGTTATTCTTTTCTTTAAATCCATTCTTTCGTGCAGTATTCTCGTAATCTCAACATATTTTTCGTTTAAAGTTCTGTAGAATATTATATGTCGACTTGCTTTTATTCCAAGAAGCTGCTTTGATATATCTTCATAGTTTTTTCCTAAATCTGGATTGTCTGCAATTTCTTGACAGTTAGAAATTAGTCCATTGTAATATTTGTCAGCTTGTTTTTCCGACCAGACCTCAAAGGTATAATCCCAAATCTTTGATAAATCCTCAACAGCTTTGTTCGTCAGCTTATATTCAGCCATTCGAGTGCTTTTTCGCTTTTAGAAATTCAAGATGTTTTTCTGGGTCAAAGTCGTGAGCTATTCCGCTATCAATTCCTTCTTGAATTGCTTTTTTCAAGGCAATCACTTTACTTTCTTCTTCTTCTAAAAGTCTTAATCCTGCGCGAATAACTTCGCTGACGTTTTTAAACCTTCCTTCGCGTATGCTACTTTGCACAAATTGGTCAAAATAATTTCCGAGTGATATGGATGTGTTCTTGTTCATTTTGATACTATTTGTTACAAATATACCAAAAATTGGTATAACATGCAAATATCTCAAATTATACACAATGCAATGATATGCAACGTTTCAATGTTTTATATCAGTCGTTAAACGAAGTTCGACTATTTATTCGACAATGTCAAGTGTCTTTAGTCTTTAAAATAACTCCTTAATATCATCATCTTTATCCTCCTCTTCAGTTTTTTCAACTAATTCGGTTAGGTTTTTTGGTAAATTATCTTTGCCATAAAATAGTATTGGTACTGGTAATATTGCAGCCATTCCAATCATGAGTAATAATAAGAATAAGCGCAAAAAGCGTTTAAGTTTTCGCATAGGTAATTTCTAAAATGATACAATGTCTAAGCCTAGTTTTGGCGTAGAGTGAATTAAAAATGAAGTGGTATTAGCCTATGAAAGTATCATCTTCTAAATTGGAAGTTTGTAGAATAGTTTTAAGAAATTCCAATTGTAAGTTACGTTGCTGTTTGTATTGGATGTAATGCATAGCATACAAACTTTTATGATGTGTTAAACAGCATTTAAAATTAAATATTGAAAAGTTATTTTCAAGAATACTATGCGCTTTTCTATGATTAATATGATACGTATCCTCGTTTGAGGATTTTTCAAAACTACTAATCACCCATGATGTATTAGTGGTTTTAACTGTTGCGACTGTATCTGTTTGAAATGTTAAACAACAAGCTATAAGCGTAAAACTTAAAAAAAGAGGTGAAATTCGTTTTAAAAACTGCATGTTTAAAGATATGCTTTTTTAGCTTACTTTTTTAATAAACCTTAACTTATAATTTAAAACGTTTTATCAAAATTAAAGCAATCTAGCTACAAAAAGTGAACTCGAAAACTGAAGTTTGGTGTAATTCCTAACGATGAATTTTCAATTTTAGAAACATTGTCTTCACTATCAATAACATAATATGTGTCAATAATATTTTTCTTATTAAGTAAGTTCCACAATGAAAAACCTGCAATGGCATTAGCGTTATTTGCCACTTTAAAAGTATAAGTTGCAGAAAAATCAGTCCTTAAATAGTCAGTAATGCTACTGCTATTTGGCGAGTTATAGTTTATAACATTATTTGTGTATGGATTATTTGCATCTGGTTCAGTATAAGGTTTTCCAGTTCGCCAATTAAAGCCTAAGGCGAATTTAAATTTATTAATAGTGTAAGTGCCTGCAAATGTAAGTGCATGTGTTACATCTACATTATTTGGAAAAGAATTACCAAGATTTAAATCTTTAAACAAATAATTATTTTTACTATACGAATAGCTTAACCAAACACTTGTATTTGAATATTGTTTGTTTATTAAAAAGTCGAGACCTTTTATTTGATAATTGCCAATGGCATTAACAAATTGATATTGATTTTGGAAGCCTTGACTCCTTGTAGTAATGCCATCTACTTTTTTAACATACGCTTCCGCACTAATTAATAATCCGTTTTTGTTAAACCTAATACCTGTAGATAGTTGCTTGCTTTTTAAAATTGGAATATCAATATCGTTAGACAAGACCCAACGGCGTTTTTCAATTCCTAAAAAATCGTTTTGTAAATCAATAATTTGTGACGTGGTTTGACTTTTTAACTCGCCTAAAAGTTCGAATCTAAAATTGTTAAAAAAGCGTTGATTGAAACTAAATCGAGGCTCAATAAGTGTTTTGGAAAATTTCTCGAAATAATTTCCTCTTACACCAATTTTTAAGAAGGTATTTTTTGAGTTTGAAGCAAAATCCAACTCCTTAAAAAGCGAATGTGTTCGCAGGACTTCTTTGATATAGCTTCTAAAAACAGGATTGTTTACGTCTTCTAAATTGCTTACACCTACTTCGGAAAATTGATAGCCACCATTAAGTTTTAAGTTATCGTTAAACCTATAATTCAATAATGTTTTAACACCATTGTCATATACTTGATTTTCTTGTATAAGACGCTGGTTATTTATAGCGTCAAAATTAGTGGCGTCTAAATTGTATTTAGATACATGTACTTGTACAGAAGTAGAAAAGTTAGGGTTCCATTTTCTTGTGTAATCAACTGATGCCGCTAAATTACTTTGGGTGAGATTGCTATTTAGTGCTTCATCTATATCGTTGATTCTGGATTGCTCCTTATAGTTTAAATTATTAAATACGTTTAAAAAGTTGACCCTTATCTTATCTTTCTTTGAAATGTCATACAAAAACTTAAAAGTAGTATCGTAAAAATAAAAACGTTCATTTTTTGATATAGAGCTGTTATCTGGATTATTTGTAAGATCCGAATCCTGAAAGATTCGTTTAAAGTATTGTTCGTAGGTTGGAGTTGCTAAAAAATCAGATAATGAACGTCTCGCCGAAAGCTGTATTTCTGTTTTTTTACTTAAAGGTATTTTGGCAAAGGCATCACCATTTATAAAATTAAAACCACCTCCACCTGACGCTTTTTTGCTAATACTATTGGACAATCGCATATCTACAATACTCGATACACCATCACCATACATGGCACTCGTGCCATTTTTTGAAACACTAACTGTTTCTGTTAAGTAAGGATTAAAGGCCGATATTAAACCAAAAAAGTGACCGGATTGGTACATTTTTATGCCGTCCCAAAGTATGAGGT
>CALZKX010000194.1 GCA_945788155.1 uncultured Flavobacteriaceae bacterium | reverse complement strand
ATAAAAACAACTTTAAAGAGTTAAAGAATAATTTAAGCTCTTATAGTTTCACTGATGCTGAAACTAAAAAGGCCATGTTAGAGATTTATAAGGATTTTAATTATATAGCAGATCCTCATGGAGCTGTTGGTTATTTAGGTGCAAAACATTATTTAAAAGAGACTCCTGAGGCTCATTGTGTGTTTCTAGAAACAGCGCATCCAACCAAGTTCTTAGATGTTGTTGAAGATGTTATAAAAACATCTGTTAAATTACCAGAGCAAATAAAGTCTGTTATTGGCAAAGAAAAAGCATCAATAAAAATTGATGCTTATAAAGATTTAAAAAACTATTTACTTGCTTAATCATCCAGCTTAGGTAACACAAAATCATCTAAAGCACTTTTTTGTTTCATTAATGCTTCTATTTCACTAGATTTTCTTGGTGCTTCAGCAGATAAATTAATTGGACCATTTTCGGTAATTAATATATCA
This sequence comes from uncultured Flavobacteriaceae bacterium, assembly GCA_945788155.1. Lineage (GTDB taxonomy): Bacteria > Bacteroidota > Bacteroidia > Flavobacteriales > Flavobacteriaceae > Pontimicrobium. The sequence continues at coordinate 2,580 of CALZKX010000194.1, read as the reverse complement.
TCTTCAATTCGTACAGCTATTCCCCACCATTTTTCATCACAAGGGCTGCCTTCTGGAATATAAATTCCTGGTTCTACTGTTATTACCATATTGGCTTGATAAGGACTTCTATCGTTTAAATCATGAACATCTAAGCCTATATGATGTGAGGTGCCATGAGGGAAGTATAAATGTCTTTCATTTTCCGACTTAATAATCCCTAATTCAAATAATCTTTTATTAATTATTTTTCGTCCAGCAGCATCAGTATCTGCTCCTGTATTCCCAATAATTGCTGCTTCAATACCTGCATTTTGGGCATCATACACAATATCGTAAATAAGTTTTTGCTCTGGACTAAACGTTCCACTGGCTGGTATAGTTCTTGTAACATCGGCTGTATAACCATGGTATTCTGCTCCAAGATCCATCAAGACTAAATCACCTTCTACATGTGTCTTGTTATTTTCTACATAATGCAAAACACATCCATTGTTTCCAGCACCTACAATACTAGGATACCCTTCATATTCGCTACCATATTTTTTATAAACATACTCATGAATCCCTTGTATTTCAGTTTCACTCATATTTGGTTTCATCGCTTTCATGATTTCAACCTGTCCCATTGCCGAAATTCTCACTGCTTTAGTTAATAGTTTCATTTCTTCCGGTGTTTTTATTTGCCTTAAGCTACCCATTAATGTACTTAGTGTTTGTGTGTCAATCTTTGCGCGTTGTGTTTCTATGGCTCCTTCTTTTGCCATTTCTAAGCGCATTTTTTCTGTTGCTTGCGGAGCTCCCTTTTCAATATAATAACCTACTTGAGTTTTAAAAGATTCTATTAAACTTGCCAAATCAGCAGAATCACGTTTATTATCACGAAAATCATCTTTAAAATCATCAAACATCACATTATTAAATGTCATAAAATTAATATCGGAATTTAAAAATTCTTTCCCATTAAAAACCATGTCAAATCCAAGTTTTTCTTTTACTCCTTCTACTCCTAACCTGTAACCTGTCCACATTTCAGCTCTTGCATTTCGCTCTTGAACATATAATAATTCGTTATACTTTTTTCCTTCATTCTCCTGCATATCAGAAAATAGTATTAGTACTGCATGTGGCTCCTTATAACCGGTTAAATAATAAAAGTTTGGATCTTGATGATACACATAATCTACATCGTTAGCTCTATTCCTAACAGCATTAGCGAAAAATACAGCAACAGTGTTTTTGGCCATTTTACTACGCAATAAATCTCTGCGTTCTTTATGAAAGTCAGACGACAAATAATCAGTTGGTAAGTCTTTTTGAGCAATAGCACTAAAAGTAAAAAGAAGTGAAAAAAGTAAAGCAGATAAATATTTCATTTTGTTATATTTTTTAAGATTTTGAAAATACACATTCTATTAAAAACAATTTAGTTTTTAACATATTTTTTATAAACAGTTTCTTTAAAATTTTGCTTAGTTTTGCTCACATTCAATATTAAATTTCATATGAAGCATACAGCATTAACATCTACACATGAAGCTTTAGGGGCAAAAATGGTGCCTTTTGCAGGTTATAATATGCCAGTTCAATACGAAGGCGTAAACGCAGAACATGAAACCGTTAGAAACGCTGTTGGTGTTTTTGATGTTAGCCACATGGGAGAGTTTTTAATTGAAGGCACAAATGCTTTGGCATTAATACAAAAAGTAACCAGTAACGATGCAAGCAAGCTATCGCCAGGAAAGGCACAGTATAGTTGTTTCCCAAATGACGATGGTGGAATTGTTGACGATTTAATTGTTTATATGATTAAAGAAAACCTATATCTGCTGGTAGTAAATGCAAGTAATATTGAAAAAGACTGGAACTGGATTCAGTTAAAAAACGATGTTGGTGCAGAGATGAGAAATTTATCTGAGGATTACTCTTTACTAGCAATTCAAGGACCAAAAGCTGTTGAAGCCATGCAATCCTTAACTAGTCATGATTTATCTGAAATTAAATTCTACAACTTTATTGTTGGTGATTTTGCAGGAATTGAGCACGTAATTATTTCGGCAACAGGCTATACAGGAAGTGGTGGTTTTGAAATTTACTGTAAAAATAGCGAAGTAAAACAGGTTTGGGATAAAGTATTTGAAGCAGGTGAAACTTATGGTATAAAACCTGTTGGACTAGCTGCACGCGATACGCTAAGACTAGAAATGGGTTATTGCCTTTACGGAAATGACATTGACGACACTACATCTCCAATTGAAGCTGGTTTGGGTTGGATAACAAAATTCACCAAAGACTTTACTAACAGTGAAGCGCTTGAAGACCAAAAACGTCGTGGACCAGAACGTAAATTAGTTGCTTTTGAATTGGACGAACGCGGTATTCCGCGTCATGGCTACGATATTGTGGATGGTAACGGACACAAAATTGGTGAAGTTACCTCTGGAACCATGAGCCCAAGTTTAGGCATTGGCATTGGTTTAGGTTATGTACCAACTGTGTTTACTGATGTAGGGAGCAAAATACATATTCAAATTAGAAAAAATGCTGTTCCAGCTACAGTAGTAAAACTTCCTTTTTACAAAGGTTAATGCATGATAGATT
>CALZKX010000193.1 GCA_945788155.1 uncultured Flavobacteriaceae bacterium | reverse complement strand
GCCCTTCTTTAGAAGTACTTAAAATAGTTTTTAAACTTGCAATTTGTGTTTTAAAAGTTCCTGATAGACTAAATAAAGGCTGTAGTTTATTAATGCCTTCTTGCGAAATACCTTTGTTTTGCATTTCATCTTTAACCTTCTCCTCGCCTATTTTATCAAGCTTATCAAGAGCAACAGTAAAATCGATTAATTTATCTTGAGCACCAATAACTTCGGCAATACCAGATAATATTTTTCGGTTATTTATTTTAATAATGACCCCTTCAAGGCCTAAATTGGTAAATACCTCATCATAAAGTTGTACGAATTCTACTTCTTGCCATAACGATTTAGAACCAACCACATCGGCATCGCATTGGTAAAACTCTCTGAAACGTCCTTTTTGTGGTCTGTCGGCTCTCCAAACTGGTTGTACTTGATAACGCTTAAACGGAAATACAATTTCGTTTTGGTGCTGTACCACATAACGTGCAAATGGTACTGTAAGATCGTAGCGTAGGGCTTTTTCAGAAATACTAGCGGTTAATTTATTTGAATCTTTAGCAGTATATGCATCTTCATTTGCCTTAGCTAAATAATCGCCAGAATTCAATATTTTAAAAATCAATCTATCGCCTTCTTCACCATATTTTCCCATTAAGGTATCGTAGTTTTCAAAACTAGGCGTTTCTATAGGTTGAAATCCGAAACGCTCAAAACTAGATTTTATAGTATTAACTATATAGTTGCGTTTCGCTACTTGCTCTGGACTAAAATCTCTAGTGCCTTTAGGAATACTTGGTTTTTGTGCCATATCAACTACCTGCGAGGGCAGGTATCTTTTTAATAGTTATTCAAAATATATTCCACATCTATCAATTACTAATGAAGTTGTATGATGAGGAAGAACAAAAATAACAGTTTAATTTGAAATAGATTACTGCCTAAGCAGGAATGACAAATTTAATTCACCAACTTATGAAAATAGGTAAACAAATCGCCTTTAGTAATCACAGCTCCTTGTTGTATTAAGGCAAACTTATCAAGTTGTTTATCTCTTGAATACTCTTTATTAGCTTGAAAAAGCTCTATGGAATCATCCATTAAATTATTGCGTAACCACGAAAATCCTTCTTTTGTAGTTAAATCTATAGCCTCGTTAGCTATTTTTAAGCCTACTAGCTCGATTCGTTCATCAGCTAAATGAAATAGATACATGTGCTGTGGCGAAATATTTTCTAAATATGTAGCTTTGGTTAGCACGCCTTCCCATACTAAATCGCTAAACACATCTAGTTCTTGTTCGGCCAACTCAGGTTTATTGGTTTTAATATTAGTCCACTCGTCTGCAGTTACAGACTGGGTTGCCAAAAAATTAATAAACTCTTGGTGTAATTCTTCAAATTGTTCTTTAGATAATCTCGTGTATTTCATGATAAAATAAAAAAATGCGCTCTTAATTTTAAGAGCGCAAATTTAATGATATATTTTCTAATCTCTTAGAATATGTAACGCAAACCAAACTGCATTTGCCATCTAGAAGCTAAACTAGAATCGTATCCAAATGTTTTTGTTTGATCTGGATTAAAAGTATATGTTGGATTACCAGAACCATCTACAGTCACACCTATTGGTTGAATGTTGTTAGGTTGCTGAACCAATCCCCATTCTGAGCTTAATAGATTTCCAAAATTTAAAATATCTATACTAAACTGAATTGTATTTTTTTTACCGTTGCCTACATTAAAATTATAGTCCTGCAGAAACTTTAAATCTACACGAGACCTCCAAGGTGCTAAAGCACCATAGCGTTCTGCATATTGACCTCTACGACCACTTAAATAATCATCTTGTGAAATAAACGCTTCTAAAGCTGCTGCTTGACCAGTTCCTGAGAATGTCATTGAACCAATTTCTCCAGATGTTGGTATATAAATTAAATCATTAATACTAGAACCATCTCCGTTAATATCACCTCCATAAACATAGTTAAAACGACCACCTTGGGCATATTCAAAAAATGTAGAAATCGTGGTGGACCATTTATCTCCACCATAATCCCATTTTTTACTTGCTACGCCAATAAATCTATGAGTATTACCGTACTTAGAATAAGATAACACATCGGCATTAACATCTCCAACTATGGCGTTGCCTGCATAGGCATCACTTGTTATTTCTGCTTCAATAGAGTTAACATCTTTAGCATTTAAATAACTGTATGCTAGCATTGTATATAATCCGTTTTCAAAAGTTTTTTGAGCTTTTAGTGATGCATTCCATATTCGGCCTTTATCAGAATTGGTAAATACGTAAGCATTATTTATAAGATCTGATGCATCGTAAATTGGTCTATTATCGACCCCATTTAATGTCCCTGACGGATCTAATTGTCCCCAGTTTTGTACATGAGGTCCATTAATATCTTTAGTATAAGATACGTCGGCGGTTAATATCAAACCGCTTTCAAAACGTTTATCAGCTCCAACATTTGTTCTCCAAACTTGTGGGAATTTATAATCTGGATCTACAGCTTGTAAAAAGAATACATCTGGATTTGCAATTTGATTGCCTAGCCATACAAAAGGGAAACGTCCTGTAAATAAACCTGAGCCTCCACGAAGCTGGAAAGTATCATCACCATTTACATCGTAATTAAATCCAAGTCTTGGAGAAATTAACCAATCGTTTGTTGGCATATTAGTATTATCAATTAAAACAGTTTCTCCCGTATTTGGATTTACATAAGGAATGTCTGATACTACAAAACCTCTATCTATTACTTCTTGTGCTTTTTGGGCAGAATCGAAGAATAATGGTTTATCGAAACGAACGCCATAGGTAAGTTTGAATTTTTCAGAAATATTCCATTCATCTTGTGCGTAAAATGATAGTTGACCAACATTGGTTTCGGCCAATGCCCAAGAATCATTTGCATTATTTGCCTCAAAAGTAGCTTGAGCTGCAGCAATTGTTCCAATATAATCATTAGCATCAAAATCATTTATATCAACACTTCCAAATAAATCAAAACCATAACTTGTTAAATTAAACGAATTATCAAATTGGAATTTCTCTAGTGAAAATCCTATTGTATAGGTATGATCTCCCTTGAAAAAATTTAAGTTATTTGAAAACTGTAATACCTTTTGATCTAGTCTATTATTAACTGAAAAAGGTTCGTGACCAACAATGATATAAGGGGAACCATCTTTATAAATATTTATGGATGGTGCTGGTGTTGAGAATGGGTTTCTATAATCGTTAAAATGTGTGTATCCAAATTGAAACTTATTGGATGTATTTTCAGATAGCGTAGAGTTTAGCTCTATTTGTATAGATTTTAACTCATTATTAATTTCATAGCCAGAATTTTCAAACTGCAAAGTAGAAGCATTTGGGCCTCTAAATCCAATAGCAGTTGGGTGGGCAGGTTTTTCTTTAGAGGCATTTAAGAAATTATAAATAACAGCTAAACGGTTATTATCATTAATATTCCAATCAAGTTTAAAGATTCCTTTAGTAGATTCTGCTTGATGTGTAAAACCTTCATAAGCACCTGGATCGTAACCTACTGCCAACAAAGCCTCTCTCACAGCAATTAAATCGCTTTCTAAAACTCTAGACTCATTAATAGCTCCAGAACCAGTATTAGGAACCCAACCATTTGTACCTAAATCAGAGCGATCATCTTTTTCAAAATTAGCAAAAAAGAATAATTTATTTTTTACAACTGGACCACCAATACTAACACCGTATTGTTGTTGTTCTAACTTAGGCCTCGTAACTTGATCTCCTTTTATTTTCTTTCCGGTCATTTTCTCATTTCTGGTAAACCCATATACAGTTCCATGAAACTCATTCGTTCCACTTTTTGTAACAGCATTTACTGTAGCTCCTGTAAAACCTGATTGTGTAACATCGTAAGGTGCTGTCGATACTTGTATTTGTTCAATAGCATCCAAAGATACAGGTTGCGCATCAGTTTGTCCACCTGGAGTTGCTGCATCTAAGCCAAAAGGGTTATTAAAAATTGCACCATCTAACGAGAAGTTGTTAAATTGATCATTACGACCTCCAAATGAATTTCCACTAGCAGTTGGCTCTAATCTAGTAAAATCTGCTGCAGATCTTGAAATAGTTGGCAAACGTGTTAGTTCACGACGACCAACACTGGTTTCTGCTCCAGTACGGTCGCTTCCAAAAGTTCCTGTACCACTATTTCCTGTAACCACAATAGCATCTAGTTGTTGGCTATCTGGCACCATTTGAATATCTAAATTTAGAGTTTTACCTAATGTTAAGAATACTTCGGTAAAAGATTGTTCTTTATAACCTAAATAGCTAATAGTAATAGTATATGGTCCACCTACTCTTAAATTAAGTAAGTTGTATCTCCCATCAAAGTTAGCTGCTGCACCATACTTAGTTCCTGTTGGGCCATGAATAGCTAAAACATTAGCTCCTGGCAATGGTTGAGAATTCTCATCTAAGACTAATCCTTTAATGTTAGATGTAGTAACTTGCCCAAAGGCAAAAGTTGTAATACACAGTAAAAGAATAGAAAAAATAGTTTTTTTCATGTAATTAAGTGTTAATTAATATTTTTTTATTGATTCACGCAAATTTAAACAAAAAAACCGCTCAACGAACGGTTTTTATAATATTGAATAACAATTATAGACAACTGTTTTTAATAATTTTGTAAGTTAATTTATGCTTGTGGTACAATTTCGAAAGCTAAATCAACAGTTACATCTCTGTGTAATCTAACTACAGCATTGTATTTTCCTAAACGCTTTACGTTTCCACCTACAACAGAGATAAATTTCTTATCGATGTTGTGTCCTTCTTTTTCTAAAGTTTCAGCAATATTAATGTTATTTACAGAGCCAAATAACTTATCGCCAGATCCTACTTTAGCAGCAATCTTAATTTCTAAAGCTTTTAATGCTTCTGCAACTTTGTTAGCATCGTCAACTATTTTTTTCTCTTTAAAAGCTCTTTGTTTTAAGTTTTCTGCTAATACTTTTTTAGCAGAGCTTGTTGCTAATATAGCTTGTCCTTGAGGAATTAAAAAATTTCTACCATAACCGTTCTTAACTGTTACAACATCGTCTTTAAATCCTAAATTTTCAACGTCTTGTTTTAATATAAGTTCCATTGTTATCGGTATTTTATTTTAATAAATCTGCTACGTATGGCATTAAAGCTAAATGACGCGCTCTTTTTACTGCAACTGCAACTTTACGTTGGTATTTTAATGAAGTACCTGTTAAACGTCTTGGTAAAATTTTACCTTGCTCGTTTATAAATCTCATTAAAAAATCTGGGTCTTTATAATCAACATATTTAATTCCAGATTTTTGAAACATACAATACTTCTTCTTCTTGTTAGTATCTATGTTTAAAGGCGTTAAATATCTAATTTCTCCGTCCTTCTTTCCTTTAGATTGTTGTTCTATCGATGACATACTTACGCTTTTTCTTTAAGTTTAACTCTTCTTCTCTCAGCCCAAGAAATAGCATGTTTATCTAACGATACGGTTAAATAACGCATAAAACGCTCGTCACGTTTAAACTCTACTTCTAAGTTGTTAATAACTTCACCAGGAACGGTGTACTCAAATAAGTGGTAAAAACCACTTTTTTTGTTTTGTATTGGGTAAGCTAGTTTTTTTAGTCCCCAATCTTCTTTAGCTATCATCTTTGCACCGTTAGAAACAAGAAAATCTTCGTATTTCTTTACTGTTTCCTTTATCTGATCTTCAGATAAAACGGGATTTAAGATGAAAACAGTTTCGTAATGATTCATATTAAAATTGTTATTTATGTTTAAAATGGGTGCAAAAATAGGTATTTATTATTGTTTTGACAACAATTTTTTGTCTATTTTTCGGTTCTTAATAAAATGTTAAATTTTTGTTAAACAAAACACTTTACCGATGTTTTTTGGTTTTTAACCGAATTTTTTGTACTATTGTCGATATCTTAACCTAAAACAAGAAATGTTATGACTTTAAACTGTGTTGTTGTAGATGACTCCGCAATCCAACGCTTATCTATTGTCAAGCTTATAGAGAACCACCCTTCTCTTAACTTGATTGCAGAATATAGCAGTGCCCTGGAAACTAAAAACGGACTCAATACTCACAAAGTAGACTTAATCTTTCTGGATATCGAAATGCCTGTTTTAAATGGCTTTGAATTACTGGACGTACTAAATAATAAACCCCAAATTATTTTTGTTACCGGTAAAACAGAGTACGCATTTAAAGCATTTAATTACGATGCCACAGATTATCTACAAAAACCTATTACAAGAGAACGCTTTAATACTGCCGTAGACAAGGCTTTAGAGCAGCACAAATTAACGCTGGACTTTAAAGAAACCGATGGTGAGCATATCTTTGTAAAGAGTAATTTAAAGAAGAGAAAGGTTTACATTAAGGATATAAAATGGATTGAAGCTCTTGGTGACTATGTAAAATTAGTAACCGAAGAGAATAGCTTAGTGGTATTATCTACCATGAAAGCCTTTGAAGCAGAATTGCCAGAAGGTAAATTCTTAAGAATTCATAAATCTTATATCGTTAATTTAGATAAAATTGATCGCTTTAATAGTAAAAATGTTGAAGTTGGAGCTTACGAAATTCCTTTAAGTAGAAATAAGAAGACCCAATTGGTAGATGCTTTAAATAATATTTAAACACTAATAATTATCGACATTTAAAATTACTTTAATCGGACGAAAATCTTTGATACTCAAGAAGCTGTTCTTAATTTTAAGAATAGCTTCTTTTGTTTTTAATAATGATTGATTTTGAGGAATTTTAATCAAAATATTTTTGTGGTATTGATTTCTAATCCTTGAAATTGGTGGAAACTCAGGCCCTAACACATATTGTTTAAATACTTGTCCTAATGATTTTGCCATCCACTCTGCGCCATCGTTTACCTTGTTGTAATCTCTATGTCTTAGCGTTATCTTAATTAGCCTGTAAATTGGTGGATACTTATAATTATAGCGTTCGTCCAATTGCTCGTAAAACATAGATAGATAATCATTAGTGGAAACTTGCTGCAAAATTTTATGATAAGGATTGTATGTTTGTATTAGCACTTTTCCCCTTACATCGGTTCTACCTGCCCTTCCAGCTACTTGTTGCATGAGCTGAAAACTACGTTCGTGTGCTCTAAAATCAGGGAAATTCAATAAACTATCGGCATTCATTATTCCAACTAATTTCACGTTTCTAAAATCCAAACCTTTAGTAACCATTTGTGTGCCAACCAATATATCCACTTCATGTTGCTCAAACGACGTTATTATACGCTCATAGCTATATTTTCCTCTAGTGGTGTCCAAATCCATTCTAGCAACTTTCACTTTAGGAAATAGCACTTTAACCTCTTCCTCTATTTGTTCGGTCCCAAAACCCTTGTTATCCAACTCACTGCTGCCACAAGCGGTACAGTTATTGGGCATGGCAATGGCATAACCACAATAGTGGCAGCGTAATTGATTTTTGTATTGATGATAGGTTAAACTCACATCGCAATTGGAACATTGTGGCGAATGCCCACAGGTGTGACACTCTATTATTGGAGAAAAACCTCGTCTATTTTGAAATAATATAATTTGATAATCATTATCTAAAGCTTCGGTCATTTCTTCAATGAGCCTGTCACTAAAATGACCTCGCATACGCTTGCGCTTCTGTTTATCTTTAATATCTACAAGCTCTATTTCTGGCATCAATACGTTGTTGTAGCGTGTGTTTAGCTCTGCTAATCCATATTTTTTTTCTTTAACAGCGTTAAAAAAACTTTCTACACTTGGTGTAGCAGAACCTAAGAGCGTTTTTGCTTTGAATAAATTAGCTAGCACAATAGCAGTATCTCGTGCATGATAACGAGGTGCAGGATCGAACTGTTTATAGGATTGTTCATGCTCTTCATCAACAATAATTAACCCTAAATTACTGAATGGTAAAAACACCGACGAACGTGCTCCCAAAACCACTTTGGCTTTATCGGAATTGTTTAACACATGGTTCCAAACTTCAACACGTTCGTTTAAAGAATAACGTGAGTGATATACCGCAATTTGATTACCAAAATACGCGTTAAGCCTACTTACTAATTGTGATGTCAAAGCAATTTCTGGCACTAAATACAATACTTGTTTCCCTTGTTTTAAAATGGTTTCAATAAGTTTTACATAGACTTCTGTTTTTCCAGAAGATGTCACACCATGTAGTAGTGCAACATTTTGACTTTTAAATGATTTGATTAAATTATTTAAAGTAATAGTTTGTTCGCTGTTTAAATTTTTAGTGTCTGAAATTATTTCATTTTCAAAAGAAACCCTATCTGTTTGCAAGTAATATTCTTCTAAAATGTTTTTATTGACCAAAGCTTTTATTTGTGCTGAAGATGCTTCACTTTTTTTTATTAAATCGGATACTTTAATTGGTTTTTTTGTAGTAGAATTTAACGTAAAAAAAGATAAAATAATCTGTCGTTGCTTTGGTGCTCTAGTTAAAGTTTCAAATAATTCTTGTAATTTATCTTCACTGCTATAGACAACATTTAGTTTAACGTATCTTACTAATTTTGGTTTATATTTTTCATACAATTCTTCTTCAACAGTAATAACATTTTTCGTTATTAATCTTTTTATTATAGGAAGCCCATTTTTTTTATCAAGGATGTTGTTAATATCCCGAACTTTTAAACTAGACTGATGTTGTAATGCCTCGTAAACCAAAAACTCATCGTCTTTTAGCTCTAAATCGTTAATTTTTTCGTTTTTATTTAGGACAATATTTGTTTCGCTCTCCAATAAAAAAGCACTAGGCAATGCAGCTCTTAGAATATCTCCAAGAGTACACATATAGTAACTTGACATCCATTGCCAGAGCTTCATTTGAAACTCATTAACAATAGGTTGTTCATCTAAAATTTGATGTATTTCTTTTGCTTCATAGGCTTCAGGCACTTTTTGATGAATGTCTAAAACAAGGGCAGTATATATTTTACGCTTCCCAAAAGGAACAGCAACACGCATCCCTTTTTTTAAAAACCCTGCTTCAGCTTGCGTTATAGCGTAGGTAAATTGTTTCTCTAATGGAATAGGTAAAATGACATCGATAAAATGATTGGAATTAAACATGCTACACCTTACGCTTTAATTGTTGCAGAGAAGCATTAAGCTCATATCCCAATAACAAAATATTTGAATTTAACCATAAGTAGAACAACAAAATCAATAAAGCTCCAATAGAGCCATAAAGCTCGTTATACTTAGAAAAATTTTCAATATATACGCCAAAAAGATATGAGGTGAGTAAAATTAAAAGTGTTGTAAATAATGCACCTACCGAAAAGAATTTGGAATGCTTCCCTTCTTTTGTTCCAAAATAATATAGAGTAGCAGTAGCGATATACAACATAACCGTAAAGAACATATATTTTCCAAAAATTATCCATGATAAACCAGATTTGGAAGTTTCTAGATCTTTACCACTTATACCTTCATACAATGGCTGAATGATGTAAATTTGAAAAAAACCAAATACTCCAACTGTAATAATTAACAAAAACGCTAGGATTATAGCCACTCCCAAAGCATATAAATACTGTTTAAAAACACTTCTGGTAAGCTGTTTGTGATACGAGTACTCAAAACCAGAAAATACTGCACTTACGCCATTTGCCATTAATATAATAGACAGAACTAAAATTGCCCAAAGCAACCCTCCTTGATTATCTATATTAATGTTATCAAAGATGTTTTCGTGAAAAAAATCGGATGTTTGAGGTGGCAAAAAAGAATCTAGAAAACCTAAAAACTCTACTTGAAAATTCTCAAAAGGTATTACTGGAATGATAATGATGATGAATAACAAAAATGGAAAAATAGCTGTAAAAAAATTAAACGCAATAGCACTTGCTCGTGTGGTTAAAGCGCCTTGAACTATACCAATTGTGTACATTTCCAGAAGATCGTAAACAGATAGTCCCTCAAAACCTGGAAGTTTGATATTTTTTAAAAACCTAACCACCAAACTTATAACAGGAATTTTATCTAATCGCTCTTCAATATGTTTTGTCATTTACACAGCTTTTAAGCTTAAATCCATATTATAAACTGAATGTGTCAAGGCACCACTTGAAATATAATCTACACCACATTCTGCATATTTGCGCACTGTCTTTTCGTTGATGCCTCCAGAAGATTCTGTTAAACATTTATTGGCAATAAGTGCTACAGCTTTTCTGGTGTTTACATAATTAAAATTATCGATTAATATGCGGTAAACACCATCATTTTGTAATATTTCCTTAATTTCCTGGAGACTTCTTGCTTCTACAACAATTTTTAAATCCCTATTGGTTTCATTAAGGTATGCCTTGGTTTTATGAATAGCTTTGGTAATGCCACCACAAAAATCTATGTGGTTATCCTTGAGCATAATCATATCGTACAATGCAAATCTATGGTTTTCTCCTCCTCCTATTTTTACTGCCCATTTTTCAAGCGCTCTAATTCCTGGAGTGGTTTTTCTGGTATCCAATATTTTTGTTCCAGTACCTTCCAACAAATCAACATAAGTTTTGGTCTTGGTGGCAATTGCGCTCATGCGTTGCATCGCATTGAGCACTAATCGTTCGGCTTTTAAAATAGATTGTGAAGCGCCTTCAATATAAAATACTACGTCTCCATAAGCCACTTTTTTACCATCTTCGATTAATACATCCACTTTCATATTGCTATCGACGTAAGCAAATACTTGTTTAGCAAACTCCACACCTGCAATAATACCTTCATCTTTTACCAATAATTTTGCTTTCCCATTTGCAGAAGCAGGAATGCAAGCCAAGGAGCTATGGTCGCCATCGCCCACATCTTCCCTAATGGCATTGGTTATAATTATATCTAATTCTTTTTGAAATTGTGATTTGCTAATCATTCTTTTTTCTTTATTGCTAAAATAAGAATTTGATTTACGATATTTGTTTTACGATTTATGATTTTTAATTTTTTTGAGATTAATATTCTAAATCGTTATTGTACTTTCATGTTTATTTATTGAAAATATTTAAATAGGTTTCGACTGCACTCGACCATACAAAGTTATGACAATTAAACTCCTTGCCATTGGCAAAACAGACAATAGCCAATTACAGTCCTTAATTAATGATTATACAAAACGTTTAAGTTATTACATTAAGTTTGAGTTTGAAATTATTCCTGATTTAAAAAAGGTGAAGCACCTTTCTGAAGCACAACAAAAACAAAAAGAAGGTGAATTAATTTTAAGTAAAGTAGGTACTTCCGACGTTTTAATTTTACTAGATGAAAATGGCAAACAACTAGATTCTGTTGGGTTTTCTAACTACTTGCAAAAACACATGAATTCTGGTATCAAGCAACTTGTGTTTGTTATTGGTGGTCCTTATGGGTTTTCTGAAGAAGTTTATCAAAAAGCCCAAGGAAAATTATCATTATCAAAAATGACTTTTTCGCATCAAATGGTACGTTTGTTTTTTATTGAGCAATTATATCGTGGGTTCACAATTTTAAGGAATGAGCCTTACCACCATAGGTGATTAGATTAGATTAGATTATATCAATCTAATAATCAGTGTTTTATTTTTTGTATATTTAGAGTTAACTAACCAAACTTCATTCTTTTGAAGTTTTAAACTAACTATAATGAAAAAAAATGTATTAGCCATTCTTGGCGGAACTGTAGCTCTTTTTGGTCTTGGTTACTTAATTTATGTGGTTCTTGGTTATCATGCCATGAATGGCCCTGGAGCTGAAGCCATTGCTGCAACTGAGATGAACTTTGTTACAATTATTTTAATGGAAGTATTGTATGCAACTCTAATTGCTTTGATTTTTGGTAAATGGGCACAAATTAAAACCTTTAGTACAGGTGCAAAAACTGGTCTTATTATTGGGTTATTCTTAGGTGCATTACCTGCCTTAGAATTATTCTCAACTACAAATGATTTAATAGATGTTACTGGTGTTATAACAGGCGCTGTAACCTTTGGTATACGCTTTGCAGTGGCTGGAGGGGTTATTGGATGGTTACTTGGTAAAGAATAATTCTTGAAATAAAAAAATAAAGGGAGCAAAATTAGCTCCCTTTCTCTTAATGTGTATTATATGTTTTTTTGCGTTTTTTAAGTTGTTTTTCGAGGTCTTTAATTGTGTGCTTAACAGCATCTTCATAATTATCTTCATTGGAAGTTGCAAAAATTCTTGGTCCTGGTAAGCTCAATTCCATTTTACATATTTTTCCTTTAACTTTATCATTATGCTCTACTGAGAAATGCACTTCTGCACTTATAATCCAGTCATATTTTTTGCCTAATTTTTCTAGTTTTTTTGTCACATATTCATTCATAGCTTCACTTGTTGCCATATGCACATATTGAATATTTATTGTCATAATATTGTATTTTAGTTAATACTCAAATTTAAAAATAGTAATGATTTTTTTAGATGATTTTTATCATAAAAAAATGATAAAATTTATAATACAGAGGAGCATTTATTCAAAAATTACTTTGTCTTCCATTTCAAACCAAGATTCATAAAACTCTTGGTGTATTTTTTCTATACTATTACGTTTTACTTTTAAGGTTGGTGTGGTCAATCCGTTATCAACATTCCAATCTTCCTTCATAATAACCACCTTTTCAATTTTCTCATGTTTTTCCAATCTTGGATTTACTTGAGAGATAGTGTTGATTAAACCTTTAGATAAATCTTCTCTAGATTTTGCTTTACCTAATTCTGAAAGTGTAATTAAAGCTATAGGCTGTGGAATTCCAGTACCTACAACACAAATTTGTTCAATATCTGTGTTTTTTGATATTTCAAGTTCAATTGGTGAAGGTGAAATATATTTTCCTTTATCAGTCTTAAACTGGTCTTTTACACGTCCTGTAATGGTCATAAATCCATCATGATCATACTCTCCAATATCTCCCGTTTTGAAATAGCCTTCTTCGTCAAAAACCTCAGCTGTAATCTCAGGCGCTTTAAAATATCCTTTAAACATGCAATTGTTTTTTATTCGGATCTCACCTTCTTCAGATAATCTAATTTTAGCTGATGGCCACGACTTACCAACAGTTCCTATTTTGTTAAATTCAGGTGTATTTGCATGAGAAATAATACAATCCTCAGTCATTCCATATACTTGAAAAATAGTTACTCCAATAGTCTCATACCATTTTATTAGGCTACTAGCCAATGGTGCAGCACCAGAAAAGCAAAATTCTGCCTTACTAAGACCTAATTTTTGTTTTAATTTTTTCTTGATTATGGTATTAATAATCGGGATACTCAAGAGCAGGTTTAATTTTTTTTGAGGTATTTTTTCCAATATTTTTTCTTGAAATTTGGTCCATATTCTAGGCACTGCCAGAAATACCGATGGTTGGCATTGTTCTAAATCTGACGCAAATGTTACTAAGCTTTCTGGAAATGAAAATTCAACACCTTTATAAAAGCCTTGTGTTCCAATCCCCATGCGCTCTGCAACATGTGCCAGAGGCAAATAGGAAAAGAATCTTGGATGAGACTGAAGTGTTATTAATTCACCAAAAACCTTAACACTTTCTGAAAAATTTCTAATAGTATGCATTACTCCTTTAGGATTGCCTGTAGTTCCAGACGTATAAATAATAGTATGCAAATCATCAAGATTCATGACTGGAATTTCATTTAACGGTTGTTCTGTATTAATAATATCTTCCCAAAGCCTACCTTCACTTTCTCCATACATGCCAATACTTATTTTGTGAATATCTGGCACTCCACCTTTTTGAGATTCAAAATCATCAAGCTTACCAATAATTATGGCTTTAGATTCACTATGTGTCAAAACTTGTTTAACTCCAGTATCGTTAAGTGTTGGATAAATTGGTATAGAAACGTGATCAGCCATCATAATAGCTATATCTGATATTAGCCAATGTGCACAGTTTTTTGACAATAACGCTATATGGCTTCGCTTTGGAAAATTTAGCGAACCTAAATACGAAGCTATTTTACGTGCTTCAATTCCAGCTTCTTGGAATGTATAGGTAATATGCTTTCCGTTAATAGGTTGTCTTAAAAATATTTGATTTGGTGTTTGCTTTTCCCATTTTAAAAAAGCATCTAAGGGTGTTTCAATTTTTGACATGCGTTATGAGTTAGTTAGTTAGTTAAGCCTTGTCTGGGAATTAGTTACTATTATCAAATATTAGTTGTTCTTTAAGTTTTTTTAAATGCGTACATTATTTTTTTACATTAATGCTGTTTTTGTTTTAGGTCTCTATTTAATACAATGTTCTTGAGTTTATTTATCTAATTTTTTAGTGACTGTCTTACTTACAGTTGGTTTTTTAGTTTTTAAAAATTATTTGAGTTTCTCTTTAAAAAAATCGATAGTCCTTGTCCAAGCTAAAGTCGCTGCTGCTTCGTCGTACCTTGGTGTGGTATTGTTATGAAACCCATGGTTTACATCTGGATAAAAATGAGCCATATACTCTACATTATTTGCTTTTAAAGCTTTTTCATATTCAGGCCATCCAGCATTTACACGCTTGTCCAATCCTGCATATTGTAATAATAATGGTGCTTTTATTTTTGCAGTTTCTTCGGCTGATGGTTGCCCTCCATAAAAAGGGACTGCAGCTTTTAAATCTGGTAATCTCACTGCCATCATGTTTGAAATCCAGCCTCCAAAACAAAATCCAACAACGCCAATATTGCCATCGCAATCTTCATGATTTTTTAAATATTCAAAAGCGGCAATAAAATCTT
>CALZKX010000192.1 GCA_945788155.1 uncultured Flavobacteriaceae bacterium | reverse complement strand
TTACCCAACTTAAAGCTGTTCGGGAATCGGTGTAAATAATACGATTGCTATTTCGTTGTTTTAAATAAGCAAGACCATGTACCAAAGCTAAAAATTCACCAATATTGTTAGTGCCTTCCTCAAAAGGACCTTGTTTAAACAATTGCTTTTTAGTTTTTGTATCCACACCGCGATATTCCATTTTCCCAGGATTTCCACTAGAAGCCGCATCTACCGAAATAGAGTTATAATTTGGCAGACCAATTTTTTTTAGCTGCTCTTTGGAAAGCTCGCTGGCAAACTTTTTAATCTTGCCTATGTAATCTTTATAATTTCCTTTTAAGGCATTTTTGGCGGCATCAAAAGTGGCGAACGATTTGTATTGCGCACCTTGATAATCTTTTATTTGCGCTTTACAATCTTCCCAAGATTCAAACACACCTGTTTTGTGGCCTTTCCAAACTGTGTAGTATTTTTTCCTTTTTTTAGTCATTTTTAGTTTATACGAAAGTAGAAATCTTTTTGTGTCATTCTGAATGAAATGAAGAATCTATAGAAGATGCTTCGACAAGCTCAGCCTGACATTCAATTAATTTTTTAGTAATGTGTTAACAACCTCAGGAAAATGTTCCATTTCCAATTCATGAATTTTAGAAGCAACATCTTTAGCTAAATCTGAAGGTAAAACATCACATTTTGCCTGAAATATAACAGCACCTTCATCATAATGTTCGTTAACATAATGAATAGTGATTCCGCTTTCTTTTTCATTATTGGCAATAACGGCATTGTGCACGTGCATCCCATACATGCCTTTGCCTCCATATTTTGGCAATAAAGCGGGATGTATATTAATGACTTTATTTGGGAAAGCATTTAAAATAGTTTTAGGGAATTTCCATAAAAAACCAGCTAATACGATTAAATCAGGCCTAACAATTTTTAAAACACCCAACACATGATCCGTTTTGTATAACGCAGTTCGATTAAATGATAAGCAGCTTACATTCAATTTATTGCAGCGTTCAATAACTTTGGCATGAGGATTGTTAGTCAATACTTGAATAACAGAAGCATTATCCCTGTTGTGAAAAAAAGTAATTAAATTTTCAGCATTAGTTCCACTTCCGGAAGCAAAAATCACAATACGTTTCATCTGACACATAATAATTTAAAATTATTGATAGATGTATTTCGTTTTGAAGAAAAAAAAGAATGTACTTCAAATTTAGTTAAACTCATTTCATTTACAGATTATAATGTTAAGATTGTTCAGACAAAAAAAAGAATAATTATTAACAATTAGAAGCAAAATAAAAC
This sequence comes from uncultured Flavobacteriaceae bacterium, assembly GCA_945788155.1. Taxonomy (GTDB): domain Bacteria; phylum Bacteroidota; class Bacteroidia; order Flavobacteriales; family Flavobacteriaceae; genus Pontimicrobium. The sequence continues at coordinate 1,618 of CALZKX010000192.1, read as the reverse complement.
TCTTAGAGTTAAAATCCTTAAATTACATTCACATTTTTGTAGTAAAGAGGCGTTTTAAAATAAAGTTTTTTATTTTTGCGTCCTAATTAAAACTTAAAATTTAAAGATTATGTCAGACATTGCATCAAGAGTAAAAGCGATTATCGTAGACAAATTGGGTGTTGATGAAAACGAAGTTGTAACTGAAGCTAGCTTCACAAACGATTTAGGAGCCGATTCATTGGACACTGTTGAATTAATTATGGAGTTCGAAAAAGAATTCGATATTCAAATTCCAGATGATCAAGCTGAAAACATTGCAACAGTAGGTCAAGCAGTATCATATATTGAAGCCGCAAAATAAGTAACATTTATTTATGAAATTAAAGCGAGTTGTAGTTACTGGTCTAGGAGCACTTACACCTATAGGAAACACCAAAGATGAATATTGGGAAGGCCTTGTTAATGGTAAAAGTGGTGCTGCACCTATAACGTATTTTGATACTGAAAAGTTCAAAACCAAATTCGCTTGTGAATTAAAGAACTTTAACGCCACCGATTTTCTCGACAGGAAAGAAGCTCGTAAAATGGATAGGTTTGCACAGTACGCTATGGTAGCTTCAGATGAAGCCATTTTAGATGCTAAGCTAAACTTAGATGAAATAAACAAACTACGAGTAGGTGTTATTTGGGGAGCAGGAATTGGAGGTCTGGAAACATTCCAGAATGAAGTATTAAACTTTGCTCAAGGAGATGGTACACCAAGATTCAATCCGTTTTTTATCCCTAAAATGATTGCAGATATTGCACCAGGAAACATATCTATAAAGCATGGATTTATGGGGCCAAATTACACTACAGTATCTGCATGTGCTTCTTCTGCAAACTCAATGATCGATGCACTTAATTATATCAGGTTAGGGTATTGTGATGTTGTTGTTACTGGAGGAAGCGAAGCAGCAGTCACCATTGCTGGAATGGGTGGTTTTAATGCCATGCATGCACTATCAACAAGAAACGAAAGCCCAGAAACAGCTTCTAGACCATTTGACGCAACCAGAGATGGTTTTGTGTTGGGTGAAGGAGCAGGAGCTATTATTCTTGAAGATTATGAGCATGCAAAAGCAAGAGGAGCAAAAATTTATGCCGAGGTAATTGGAGGAGGATTATCTTCTGATGCTCACCACATGACAGCACCTCACCCAGAAGGAATTGGCGTAATGGCTGTAATGCGAAATTGTTTAGAAAATGCTGGAATTTTAGCCTCTGAAGTAGATCATATAAATACTCATGGCACATCAACGCCTTTAGGTGATGTAGCAGAATTAAAAGCGATTGCCGAAGTATTTGGGGAGCATGCTAAAAACATTAGCATAAATTCCACTAAATCTATGACAGGTCATTTATTAGGTGCCGCAGGTGCTATTGAATCTATTGCTTCAATTTTAGCAATAGAACATGGTATTGTGCCACCAACAATAAACCATTCTGTGGTAGATGAAGCTATAGATTCTAGCTTGAATTTAATTCTAAACAAAGCACAAAAAAGAGACGTTAAAGTAGCTATGAGTAATACCTTTGGATTTGGCGGACACAACGCATGCGTATTATTCAAGAAATTAGATTAAATCCCGAATGA
>CALZKX010000191.1 GCA_945788155.1 uncultured Flavobacteriaceae bacterium | reverse complement strand
TTGAACAGTCCATTTTAGAAGCTTCAAAAAAAAATTGCGAGCTCATAGTTTTTGGAGAAGGCTTAATTCCTGGATATCCATTTTGGTTGGCTTTAACTGGAGGTGCCGAGTGGGACAAAAAGGTAAACAAAGAACTGCATAGACATTATGTGTCAAATTCCATTACTATCGAAGATGGTGATTTAGACAGTATTTGTCAATTAGCAAAAGCAAACAAAATAGCTGTTTATTTAGGTGTGATTGAGCGACCGTTAGATAGAGGAGGACACAGCGTTTATGCTTCCTTGGTTTATATAAATCAAGAAGGAGTAATAAAATCGGTACACAGAAAACTCCAGCCAACCTATGACGAACGTTTAACATGGTCGCCTGGAGACGGAAACGGATTGCAAGTCCATTCGCTTAAGCAATTTACAGTTGGAGGCCTTAACTGTTGGGAAAACTGGATGCCTTTACCACGTGCTGCATTATATGGTTTGGGTGAAAATTTGCATATCGCTGTTTGGCCTGGAAGCGACCATAACACCAAGGATATTACGCGTTTTATAGCAAGGGAATCGCGCTCGTATGTAGTGTCTGTATCAAGTTTGATGAGTAAAAGAGACTTTCCAGAAAGCACCCCATATTTAAAAGAGATACTTAACAATGCTCCAGATACTTTGGCAAATGGAGGTAGTTGTATTGCTGGACCTGATGGTGAATGGATTATTGAACCTGTTTTAAATAAAGAAGGCTTAATTATTCAAACCATTGATTTTAATCGTGTGTATGAAGAGCGTCAAAACTTCGATCCTGTTGGGCATTATTCTCGTCCAGATGTTACTAAGCTTAGTGTAAACAGAGAGCGACAATCTACTGTAGAATTTAATAGTTAATGTTAAGGATTGTAGTATCTTTGCAAAAAATTAAGCAATGGCTAAACAGCGAGATAACAAAAGAAAAGGAAACCCTTCAGGACGTGGTGCAAATCACACACGTAAGGAAAGTTATGCAAGAGGAAATGCTCCAATTAAGAAAAAGCCTCAACAAAAAAGTACGTCTAATCCAAACGAAATACGTTTAAACAAATACATTTCTAATTCTGGAATTTGCTCACGTCGTGAAGCCGATGAGCATATTGCCATTGGTTTGGTAACTGTAAACGGTAAAGTAGTGACTGAAATGGGTTATAAAGTGAAGTTAGAAGATGAAGTGCGTTACGATGGTGTACGCATTAATCCAGAGAAAAAAGCTTATGTATTGCTTAATAAGCCTAAAGGATTTGCCACAACCACGAGTGAAGGTAAAGGTAGAACAGTTATGGATTTAGTGGCCAATGCAACCAATTCGCGCATTAAACCAATAGGAAGATTGGGCAGGAACTCCACAGGCCTGTTATTGTTTACAAATGATGATGCCATACATAATAAATTTACCAATTCAAAAAACGGTGTGGCAAGATTATTTCAGGTTGAACTTGATAAAAACTTAAAATACGAAGACCTAAAGCAAATAAAAGAAGGCTTTAAAATTGCAGGTAAACTTATTTCTGTTGAAGATATAAGCTATATTGATGGTGCTCCCAAAAAAGAAATAGGCTTGAAGATTAAAAATACTGGAAACACAATTATCAGAACCATTTTCGAGCATTTTAAATACGATATCATTAAAGTAGATTGTGTGATGATTGCCGAATTAACAAAAAAAGATATTCCTCGTGGCCACTGGAAACACCTTACAGAGTTAGAGGTTAACACGCTTAAGATGCTCTAATTTATTTTTTTAAAAAAGTTTTGCGTATTAAAAAATAAATTACATTTGTACTACAATTTAGCTGAACACATTGAAACCTGTTTTTATGTTCGGGCTTTTGAAAATTAGGAAGTCATATTCAAAAGCTGCTTATAGGATAAGCGACCGAATTTTAAAGCTAACTTCCGTTTTACCTATTTATGCTAGCCAGCATAACTTTGGCTTTATGCCTACTACACAAAGCCAAATACAAGTTTGATATACATTCATTATTGTTTGTTTTTAAGCAGCTTAGACTGTTTTTCTATTTAAATTTCACAACTTTTTAAAAATAATAATGAATACCAAATATATTGATCTAATCAATCAAACCTTCGATTTTCCTCAAGACGAGTTTCAACTTGCGGAACATAAACTTCGTTTTCATGATGTTGACCTAATGAAATTGGTCGAACAGTATGGAGCACCTTTAAAGTTTACCTATTTGCCACAAATATCAAATAACATTCAAAGAGCAAAACAGTGGTTTACCGCTGCTATTGAAAAGTATGATTACAAAGGTAAATACAACTATTGCTATTGCACTAAAAGTTCACATTTTAAGCATGTGTTGCATGAGGCGTTGAAGAACAATATTCATATTGAAACCTCTTCGGCTTTTGATATTGATATTGTTGAAAACCTTAAACATGAAAGTAAAATAGACAATAATACCTACGTTATTAGTAATGGGTTTAAACGTGCTCAATATGTAACAAATATTGCGAGACTTATTAATAATGGACACAAAAATTGTATCCCAATTATAGATAATTACGAGGAAATTGAGTTGCTGTCACAAGAAATTGATGGTAAATTTAACGTTGGAATACGAATTGCTTCAGAAGAAGAACCAAAATTTGAATTCTATACATCACGATTAGGCATAGGCTATAAAAATATTGTGCCTTTTTACAAAAATCAAATTCAAAATAACGGAAAAGTAGAGCTTAAAATGCTTCACTTCTTTATTAATACTGGAATACGCGACAATGCCTATTACTGGAACGAATTATTAAAATGTTTAAAGGTTTACACCAGTTTGAAAAAGATTTGTCCGAGTGTAGATAGTTTAAATATTGGAGGAGGATTCCCTATTAAAAACTCATTAGCATTCGATTTTGATTACGAGTACTTAGTAGATGAAATCGTCAATCAAATCAAAATCACTTGTGAAGAGGAAGGTGTAGATGTGCCAAATATTTTTACAGAGTTTGGAAGCTTTACGGTTGGTGAAAGTGGTGGTGCGATTTACGAAGTATTATATCAAAAACAACAAAACGACCGTGAAAAATGGAACATGATTAACTCATCGTTTATTACAACATTACCAGATACGTGGGCTATAAATAAGCGTTTTATTATGTTGCCAGTTAACCGTTGGAACGATAGTTACGAACGCGTGTTACTAGGTGGTTTAACCTGTGATAGTGACGATTATTACAACAGCGAACAGCACATGAATGCTATTTATTTACCAAAATACAATAAGGAAAAGCCTTTATATATTGGTTTTTTCAATACTGGAGCATACCAAGAAACAATTGGCGGATTTGGTGGTTTACAGCACTGTTTAATTCCCACACCAAAGCATATTTTAATTAATAAAGATGCTGAAGGAAACTTAACCACCGTGTTATTTTGCGAACAACAAAAAAGTGAAGACTTTCTTAAAATTTTGGGATATAATTTAAGTTTAGAAAAAGAAGAAGAGAATAAGATTGATGCACTTTTAGAAAGTAGATAGTTGTTTAGCTATAAGTTTCTATTTCCAATTGTCCCCTTGAGGGGACTTTAGGGGTGTTTTAAAAATGAATTTAAAAAGGATAACAATTAAAACGATTCCTGCTTCCGCAGGAAGTACAAAATGAAAACTAAAACTTACGCTGGCATTCCAGCAGAACTTGCAAAATTAGAGCAAGCTAAAATTGTATTAATCCCTGTGCCTTACGATGGTACAAGCACATGGCAAAAAGGAGCAGATAAAGGTCCTGAAGCATTTTTAAATGCGTCTGAAAACATGGAGCTTTATGATATTGAAACTAATACCGAAGTTTATAAACAAGGGGTATATTTAGCTGATGCTGTAACTGAAAACAGTTCGCCAGAAGCTATGGTGGATGCTGTGCATCAAACCACAAAAAAGTATATTAAAAAGAACAAGTTTGTAACCATTTTTGGAGGCGAACACTCCATCTCTATTGGTACTATTCGTGCCTTTAACGAAATGTACTCAAGCTTGACAGTATTACAATTAGATGCACATGCCGATTTACGCAAAAGCTATGAAGGCTCAACATGTAATCATGCTTGTGCTGTTTATGAAGCAAGCCAAACAACCAATTTAATTCAAGTGGGGATTCGTTCGATGGATGCTATTGAAAAAACAGTAATGGATAAGGATAAAACCTATTTCGCTCACGACATGGCTGTAGATGATAATTGGATGGATTCGGCTATTGATCAAATGACAGACAATGTATTTATCACTATTGATTTAGATGTATTCGACCCTTCAATATTACCAAGTACAGGAACACCTGAACCTGGTGGCCTTTTATGGTACGAAACTCTTGATTTTTTAAAACAAGTTTTTGAAGAAAAAAATGTGGTTGGTTTTGATATTGTAGAACTTTGTCCTAATGCAAAAGACAAATCTTCAGACTTTTTAGCAGCGAAACTCTATTACAAAATGTTAAGCTATAAGTTTCAAAATGAAGACGCTGAAGATGACTATGATAATTCATTCGATAGCTCTAACTCAAATAAGAATAACAATTTAAAATTTGTAGAAGATGATGACTACTAAAGGCCCAATTTCACAATTTATTGAAAAACACTATTTGCATTTCAACGCTGCAGCTTTAGTAGATGCAGCAAAGGGTTACGAAGTACAATTAGCCTCTGGCGCAAAAATGCTAGTATCGCTCGCAGGAGCTATGAGTACTGCCGAACTAGGTAAAATTTTTGCTGAAATGATTCGTCAAAACAAAGTACACATTATTTCTTGTACAGGAGCTAACCTTGAGGAAGATATCATGAATTTGGTAGCACATTCACATTATAAACGTGTGCCAAATTATCGTGATTTGACACCAAAAGAAGAATGGAACTTATTAGAAAAAGGATTAAATAGAGTAACCGATACGTGTATTCCAGAAGAGGAAGCTTTTCGAAGATTACAAAAACATATTGTAAACATATGGAAAGATGCCGAAGCTAATGGTGAACGCTATTTGCCACACGAATATATGTACAAAATGTTGTTGTCTGGAGTGCTTGAACAATATTATGAAATCGACTTAAAAGATTCTTGGATGTATGCAGCAGCAGAGAAAAACTTACCAATTGTTTGCCCTGGATGGGAAGACAGCACTATGGGAAACATTTTTGCGAGTTATGTGCTTAAAGGCGAATTAAAGGCAAGTACTATGAAATCTGGAATAGAATACATGACCTTTTTAGCCGATTGGTACACAAATAACTCTAAGAATGGTATAGGTTTCTTCCAGATTGGAGGAGGGATAGCAGGAGATTTTCCTATTTGTGTAGTACCAATGTTATATCAAGATATGGAGCGCACAGATACTCCTTTTTGGAGTTATTTTTGTCAAATAAGTGATTCAACAACTAGCTACGGCTCGTACTCGGGAGCTGTTCCTAATGAAAAAATTACTTGGGGGAAATTAGATATTGATACACCAAAATTTATCATTGAAAGTGACGCAACGATTGTTGCACCTTTAATTTTTGCTTACCTGCTTGGACTATAATCATGAAAACAAATATAATTGATAATATAGAGCTTAAATATTTAACGATTGATGATTTTGCAGAGCTAAAAGAAGCAACGTTAGAGTCTTATGGAGGGGTACTTAATTCCTATTGGAAAGAGCATCATATAGAAGACTTAACAGCCATGTTTCCTGAAGGACAGGTTATTATTAAAATAGATGGTGATATCGCAGGTTGTGCATTATCCCTAATTGTTGATTACGATAGTATTGATGATGAGCATACTTACGAAGATATTATTGGAGGAGAATCTTTTAAAAATCACAACCCAAATGGTGACGTATTATATGGAATTGATGTATTTATAAAGCCACAATATAGAGGCCTACGATTAGGAAGAAGACTTTACGATTACAGAAAAGAAGTTTGTGAGAACTTAAATTTAAAAGGTATTGTTTTTGGAGGTAGAATGCCAAATTACCATAAACATAGCGAGCTAACACCAAAACAATATATAGAAAAGGTAAAACGTAAAGAAATTAATGATCCTGTTTTAAATTTTCAAATATCTAACGATTTTCACCCTGTTCGAATTTTAAAAGGTTATTTAGAAGGCGATACAGCATCAAACGAATATGCTGTTTTAATGGAGTGGGATAATATTTATTATACTAAGCCGAATAAAAAGGCAAGTACCATAAAAACAATTGTTAGACTTGGTCTTATTCAATGGCAAATGCGGCCATATAAAGGATTAGACGATTTAATGCAACAGGTAGAATATTTTATTGATAGTGTTTCTGCATATAAATCAGATTTCGCAGTGTTTCCAGAGTTTTTCAATGCACCTTTAATGGCAGAATTCAATCATATGAAAGAGCCTGA
>CALZKX010000190.1 GCA_945788155.1 uncultured Flavobacteriaceae bacterium | reverse complement strand
GTAAAACGGTCATTTTTTCTGAAATCGTTAGGCAATATTTAAAGCATCATGATAAAAAGGTGTTGGTAATGACCCATCGTATTGAGTTATGTAAGCAAACCTCAAAAATGCTGTCTGAATTTAATGTGAGAAATAAAGTTATAGATAGCAAGGCAAAACTTGATGATCAAGGTGACTACTCTTGTTTTGTCGCTATGGTTGAGACGTTGAATAATAGACTAAATGAAGACAAGCTCGATATTTCGAATATTGGACTCGTTATTATTGATGAAGCGCACTATAATTCTTTCACCAAATTATTTAAATTCTTTTATAACTCTTTTTTATTGGGTGTTACAGCAACACCTTTAAGCTCTAACATTAATTTACCTATGACCGATAATTATGATGAATTAATCGTAGGTGAAACTATTGAATCTTTAATAGAGAATAAATTTTTAGCACGAGCCGAAACGTTCTCATATAATGTAGGGTTAACATCGCTTGTTGTTGGAGCTAATGGTGATTATACTGTAAAATCTTCTGAAGATTTATACACCAACCACGATATGCTTGGAAAATTATTACATGCGTATGAAGAAACCTCAAAAGAGAAAAAAACCTTAATTTTTAATAATGGTATTAATACATCCTTACATGTGTACGATACTTTTAGAGCTGCAGGTTATCCAGTAGCACATTTAGATAATACGCATTCTAAAAAAGAACGTGAGCAAATCTTGAATTGGTTTAAAAAAACGCCTGATGCTATTTTAACTTCGGTAAGTATCCTCACAACTGGTTTTGATGAACCTACTGTAGAGTCCATTATTTTAAACAGAGCAACAAAATCATTGACACTTTATTACCAAATGATAGGTCGTGGCTCTAGAATTTTAGGAAACAAAGACACTTTTAAGGTGATTGACCTTGGTAATAATTTTCATCGTTTTGGCCCTTGGGGAAGTGATTTGGATTGGCAAAGGATTTTTAAATCACCAAATTATTATTTGGATGGGATTTTAAATGATGAAGATATTGAAAACAATTTTAGATACGAGATGCCACCAGAGATCCGTGAGGAATTTTCAAACTCAGGAGAAGTCTATTTGGACATTCGCGAATTGTATGTTGAAAGCATTAGAAGAGGTGATTCAACCAAAACTGTTTTGGAAAAGTCCATTAAGCACCATGCCAAAATTTGTACCGAAAATAGCGAGGATGTTTTTGATGCTTTGATGTTGGTTAAATTATTAGGTGACGATATTGACCATAGAATAGGAAGATATACTAAATGCATTAGCAAAAGCACTTTTAACTTTGTAGAGTGGTTAAAGGAAGATTATCGTAAAAAACTACGTGCGTATTTACGGGAAAACTTCGATGTGATTTTTGAAGAAATTAACGGAAGAGCTCCAGAGGAATAACTTTAAATTACTGCACTACTTTAAAAATAGCGATCGCATACAAATAAAACCTTGCAAAGCGCAATAAACCAAAAAGCAAGTAATTTTTAAATTCATATCTAATAAACCCTGCGGCAATACTTGTTATTGAAAATGGAATTGGGAATAAAGCACCTACAACAATTAAAAATCCGCCCCATTTTCTAGTGTTTTTTATATGCTTTGCCAGCCTGTTTTCTATAGCATAACGCACTTTTGGTATTCTAGTGATGCTAAGTCCTGTGATATACGAAATTACACCACCTAAATAAGACAATAGTGCTAGTATCGATAAATATAAAATAGGTTGTGGTAATTTCTTGGACCAAGCAATAAAAATCTCGGGAGGAATAAGACCCAACATCGATTCGGATATAAAAAATACAGCTAGTACACTAGTGGTGCGAAAGGTTTCGGTAACAGTGATTAAAGCCGTATTAATGTCTATAACAAAATAATGGATGCCTAGAAGAACACCAATAAAAACTACGATAGGAACAATGGATTTTTTTAGACTTAATCCAATAAACCTATAAAACCCAGTATAAGTATAATACTGATGCAGCAATCTTAACCTGCTTTTCTTTGTTTTTGTATTCGAGTTCATGCAATTTTAATGGACAGCAAAAATACTATAACACCATTAAAAAGCAATACATTTTAGGTAAATTTTAGGACTTATACTGTGTTAAAAGTCGATAGACAAGCTCCTTTGTAATAGGCTTTCCGTTTGCTCTTTTTTTAATATCAGAAAATAGAAATTTATAATCACAAATGTTTTTGTAATTAGCACATCCATAAGCGGTTTTACCTTTAATGATGGTTCCTGATTTACATTTAGGGCACACAATAGTATCTGGAATTTTCTTTGGTGACTTTTTTTGTTCTAACACCAATTCATACAACTCATTAAACCTTACCAATCCTTCTACTTTGTTATGTTGCATTAGAAAACCTTTTAAATTCACTGTTGAACCTTTGTCGATTAATCTAATATATTGTTTCTCTGAAATATTTTTGCCTTTAAACTTAAAAGGAAGCACAAAGTCACAGCCTGTTTTATAAGCACTGCAACCATAGGCAGTAGTCCCTTTAATAAGCGTACCCTTTTTGCACTTTAAACATTGCTTTCCTACCAGTGCCCTTGGAGGTTTTTGAGATGCTTCATTAGATTTTTTAGCAGCGGTATTTGTGTGCGATATATTGGCTTTTTTAGTTTCACTTCGTACTTCATAAACCAAATCGTCCACCATTTGCTTCATATTATTAATAAATTGCCCAACACTATAAGTACCTTGTTCAATTTGTTTTAATTGTTTTTCCCATTGTCCAGTTAATTCAGGAGATGTTAATAGTTCATTTTTAATAATATCAATGAGCTGAATTCCAGTTGTGGTTGGAAGTATTTGTTTTTTATTTCGTTTTATATAATTTCGTTTGAATAGAGTTTCAATAATGTTTGCTCTAGTTGATGGACGACCAATACCGTTTTCTTTCATCAAATCCCTCATTTCATCATCATCAACTTGCTTGCCAGCGGTTTCCATAGCACGTAATAAAGAAGCTTCTGTAAATTGGTTTGGCGGTTTTGTTTGTTTTTCCAAAAAAGAAGGCTCATGCGATCCTTTTTCGCCTTTCATAAATTGTGGTAATAATTTATCTTTTGTCACATTGAGCGCAGTCGAAGTGTCAAAAACAATTCTCCATCCTTTTGATAAAATTTCTTTACCTGTAGCCTTAAAAACAACCTTTTCGACCTTTCCTAAAACAGTAGTATTAGATACTTGACAATCATCATAAAACACAGCAATAAACCGTTTTGCAATAATATCATACACTTTCTGTTGATTATGTTGCAAGTTTATTTGAATTCCAGTAGGGATTATAGCATGATGGTCGGTGACTTTATTATCATTAAAAACCTTTGCCGATTTTTTTATTTTTTTACTTAAAAGGGACTGTGTTAGAGTACTGTAATTAGTCAAGTTTTTTAAAATGCCAGCAACCTTGCGATATACGTCACTTGGTAAAAACGTAGTATCTACTCTAGGATATGTCACCACTTTTTGTTCATAGAGTTTTTGAGCTATTTTTAATGTGTCATCTGCCGAAAATCCAAACTTCGTGTTACAATAAACTTGCAGGCCAGTTAAATCGAAGAGTTTTGGGGCATATTCTTTTCCTTTCTTTTTAGCAATAGAAACAATTTCAAAATCACTTTTCTTTACTTTATCAGCTAAAATTTCACCATCTACTTTATTTAAAAAGCGTCCTTCTTCATAGTTAAAAAGCGTATTTCTATATAAAGTTTGCAATTCCCAGTAGGGTTGTGGCTTAAAATTTTCAATGTTTTTAAAGCGCTCTACAACCATCGCTAAAGTTGGTGTTTGTACTCGACCTACAGATAGAACTTGCTTATAACCTCCATGTTTAAGAGTGTATAATCTAGTAGCATTCATCCCTAAAAGCCAATCGCCAATCGCTCTTGAAAAACCAGCGTAGTAAAGATTGTCGTAGTTAGAAGCAGGTTTTAAATTTTTAAACCCTTCTTTAATAGCTTCTGTAGTTAACGACGAAATCCATAAACGTTTTACATTGCCTTTATAATTAGATAACGACATGACCCAACGTTGAATGAGCTCTCCTTCTTGTCCAGCATCACCACAATTTATAATTTCATCGGCATTGTCGAATAAGCCTTTTACAATATTGAATTGCTTTTTAATTCCAGAATTATCTACAACCTTCACGTTAAATTTTTCTGGAAGCATGGGTAGATTATTCAAGTCCCAACTTTTCCAATGGGCTTTATAATCATTTGGTTCAAATAAAGTGCACAAATGACCAAAGGTGTAAGTAACAGCATAGCCATTACCTTCATAATACCCATCACGCTTTGTATTTGCTCCTAAAACAGAAGCAATCTCACGTGCAACACTTGGCTTTTCGGCAATACATACTTTCACTAAAATCCTTTTTTTATGAACTGCAAAGTAACTAAAATGACTATATTTTTGTTTTATCCTTAATAAAATCTTATCAATATTTTAAAATTGTTAAAAGTTTAAACAAACTTTATTCTATTAATACATTTCCATACCTTTAAGTCAATTATTTAACCAACCATATTATATAATGAAAAAGCGAGCGACTACACTTTTTACAGCTCTTGTTTGTTTCTTTGTGAGCATTTTTGCTTTACAGGCACAAGAAGATATTTTAGAAAAACTTAATGAAATAGCCATTGTTGACCAAAAGGTCATGATGCCTATGCGTGATGGTATTAGATTAGCAACAGATATTTATCGTCCTAAAGGCGATGGAAAATATCCCATTATTTTTTCAAGAACACCTTACAATTTTAATTCCTGGGGAAATGGTGAACAGCGAACTGGAAATGCACGTCGTGCTTACGAATATATTAAGAAAGGATATGCCTACGTAGTTCAAAACGAACGCGGACGCTATTTTTCGGAAGGCGAATGGGACATTCTTGGTGTACCATTAACAGATGGTTATGATGCCTTTGAATGGATGAAAAACCAATCTTGGTCCAATGGAAAAATTGGAACGCTTGGTTGCTCGTCAACTGCTGAATGGCAAATGGCTGTGTCTGCATTGGATCATCCATCACATGCAGCTATGGTGCCTCAAGGATATGGAGCAGGCGTTGGAAGAGTTGGCGATGTAAACGAACAAGGAAATTGGTATCGTGGTGGTGCTGAGCAGATGTTATTCTTTTCATGGCTTTACGGTGTTGAGCATGATAAATTTAAACCAAGAATTCCTAAAGGCGCAACTCAAGAAGATTTAATTAGAATTTCTAGATTTTACGATTTGGCTCCCGAAAACCCAAGAGTTGATATGTCAGAGGCCTTAAAGCACTTACCAATTCAGGATATCTTAAAGAATATTAATGGAAAACATGAAATTTTTGATAAAATGATTGGTCGTAAACCAAACGATTCAGATTGGTTTAAAGGTGGTATTTACCATGACGATAAAGATATTGGTACTCCAAGTTTTTGGTTTGCATCATGGTACGATGTTTCTATCACACCAAACCTTAAACTTTTCAATCATGCTAGAAACAATTCAAAAGACACTTTTATTAGAAATAATCAGTATTTGGTAATAGCACCAACACTGCATTGTGCTTACACAAGAGCAACCGAAAATACTATTGTTGGCGAAAGAAGTGTAGGTGATGCACGATTAAATTATGATGAGCAAATTACAAAATGGTTTGACCTTTGGTTAAAAGAAGAACAAAACGATTTTAAGGAAACCACTCCAAGAGTTCAATATTATACCATGGGAAGTAATGAATGGCAATCTTCTGAGGTTTGGCCTCCTGCAAATACCAAAATGGTAACTTACTATTTAAATAGTAATGGAAAAGCTAATAGTCGTTTTGGTGATGGAAGATTAACTACTAAAAAAGCTGGAAAAGATAATCCTGATAGTTTCACTTACGACCCAATGTCACCTGTGCCGTCGTATGGAGGCAATGTTTGTTGTACTGGTAATGCGATAAGAGGTGGAGCTAGAGATCAGAAAGACATGGAAGCAAGACATGATATTTTAGTCTATACTACAGATATTTTAAAGGAAGACACAGAAGTTACTGGTTTTATAGAGTCTAAACTATTTATATCATCAGATGTAAAAGACACAGATTTCACGATAAAATTGATTGATGTATATCCTGATGATACAGCTTATAATTTAGATGAAACCATCCAACGTGTGCGTTATCGTGAAGGTTATGATAAAGAAGTATTCATGGAAAAAGGAAATGTTTATGAAGTAAATTTAACACCAATGTCCACCAGTAATTTATTTAAAAAGGGACATCGTATTCGTGTTGAAATTTCAAGTAGTAACTTTCCACGCTTTGCACGAAACCTAAATACAGGAGGAAACAACTACGATGAAAAAGTAGGTATGGTGGCTCATAATAACGTGCATCATTCATCAAAATATCCATCACAAATTCGCATTCCTATTGCTATGAACTAATTGATAATTAAATTAATAAGCTAATATAATTTACTAAATATGAAAACTATCTTTAAAAAATCAATTCTATGGCTTTGCCTATTAGGAATGATTTTCACAACACAATCCCAAACAGTTAATGAATCTACTTTTAGTGGTTTAAAATTTAGAAATATTGGTCCAGCATTGACTTCTGGACGTATTGCAGACATTGCCATTCATCCAGAAAACGAAAACATTTGGTATGTAGCAGTTGGCTCAGGTGGTGTATGGAAAACAACCAATTCTGGAACTACTTGGAAACCCATTTTCGACAATCAAGTATCATATTCCATTGGAAGCATTGCTATCGACCCTTCTAATCCACATACTATATGGGTAGGAACAGGAGAAAATGTTGGTGGTCGTCATGTCGCTTTTGGTGATGGTATTTATGTGAGTCATGATGATGGTATGTCATGGAAAAACATGGGCTTAAAAAAGTCTGAGCATCTTTCGACAATCATTGTACACCCAGAAAATTCAAATATTGTTTGGGTCGCATCACAAGGACCATTATGGAGTAAAGGAGGAGAAAGAGGTGTTTATAAAACTACTGATGGAGGAAAAACTTGGAATCGTACTCTTGGTGATAACGAATGGGTAGGAGCCACTGATATTGTTATAGACCATAATAATCCAGATGTTCTTTATGCTGCTAGTTGGCAAAGACATCGTACGGTGGCTGCTTATATGGGTGGAGGTCCAGGAACAGGAATTCATAAAAGTATAGATGGCGGAGACACTTGGACAGAACTAAAAAAAGGATTGCCAAAGTCTAACCTAGGGAAAATTGGATTGGCAATATCTCCTTTCGATTCAGATGTTATTTATGCCGCTATTGAAACCGACAGAAAAACAGGAGGCATATACATATCTACCAATAGAGGTGAGGCCTGGGCTAAACAGTCCAATACAGTCTCTGGCGGAACAGGACCACATTATTATCAAGAGCTATATGCCTCTCCTCATCATCAAGGTAAATTGTTTCTTATGAACAATTATGTCTTAATTTCTGATGATCACGGAAAGAATTTCAATAGAATGAACGAGCGTAACAAGCATGTTGATAGTCACGCCATGGCTTTTAAGGCTTCCGACCCTAATTATGTGTTGTTTGGAACCGATGGAGGATTATATGAAAGTTTTGATTTAACAAACAGCTGGAAATACGTTAGTAACCTGCCTATTACACAATTTTTTAAAGTTGCGGTTGATGATAGTGAACCTTTTTATAAAG
>CALZKX010000189.1 GCA_945788155.1 uncultured Flavobacteriaceae bacterium | reverse complement strand
CTTTTAAACCTTAAATTCTTATTAATATTATTAATTTAGAGCAAAATATTTTAGAATGGCAAAAAAGAAGATACTCAACAAAAAGTCGATGGACTTTCTTGAGAAATATTTAAATAATGCAGCACCTACAGGTTACGAATGGGATGGCCAGAAAATATGGATGGATTATCTAAAACCTTATGTAGATGATTTTATTACTGACACTTACGGAACCGCAGTTGGTGTTATTAATCCCGAAGCAGATTATAAAGTGGTTATTGAAGGTCATGCCGATGAAATTTCTTGGTATGTAAATTATATTGCAGACAACGGATTAATTTATGTGATTAGAAATGGTGGTAGTGATCACCAAATAGCACCAAGTAAAATTGTAAACATCCATACCAAAAATGGTATTGTTAAAGGTGTATTTGGTTGGCCAGCAATTCATACACGCAGTAAAGCTAAAGAAGAACCACCTAAACCTGACAATATCACTATTGATATTGGTGCAAAAGACAAAGATGAAGTTGAAAAAATGGGTGTGCATGTTGGATGCGTTATTACGTATCCAGACCAATTCCATATACTAAACAAAGATAAATTTGTATGTCGTGCATTGGACAATAGAATGGGTGGTTTTATGATTGCTGAAGTTGCTAGACTATTACATGAAAACAAAAAGAAACTCCCTTTTGGATTGTATATCACCAATTCGGTCCAAGAAGAAATTGGATTACGAGGCGCACAAATGATTACCGAAACCATTAAACCCAATATGGCGATTGTGACCGATGTAACTCACGACACCACAACACCAATGATTGAAAAGAAAAAAGAAGGTCATATAGAAATTGGTAAAGGTCCTGTGGTTGCCTATGCTCCTGCTGTACAGCAAAAATTGCGCGATTTAATAATAGATACTGCTGAAGAAAAGAACATTCCTTTTCAACGTTCGGCATTATCGAGAGCGACTGGTACAGATACAGATGCCTTTGCTTATAGCAATGGTGGTGTAGCTTCGGCATTAATATCGTTACCATTACGTTATATGCACACTACAGTTGAAATGGTACATAAAGAGGATGTTGAAAATGTGATTAGAATGATTTATGAAACCGTTTTAAAAATAAAAACTGGAGATACTTTTAGTTATTTTGAGTAAACAGAATGAACAAAAAAGAGGCTGTCTAAAAAGTGTCATTCTGAATGAAAATGAAGAATCTCTTAAAAATTAAAATGTTGATTTATTGATTATTGAGATTTTTAGACTAAGCTCAAAATGACAAAAAAGCACTTTTTAGACAGCCTCTATATTACCAGGAATTTCATTTAATTTTTTGGTTTAATAATTAACAACCTTGAAGTAGCGATAATCTCCTCTTTATTCATTTTCATTTTTCTAAATTCCCCTTTGCTATACATGTCTGCTTGGTCATCATAATGTTCACTAAACGGGTTGCCAGATTGTCCAGTTGGCAAAATACTAATACTATTTTCAACATCCGAAAAATCTACAATACGCCTGGTTGAAGGCCCAACTTTTACTTGATATAATCCTGTATCATTAAAATCGAATGCCTTATTGTCAATCACCTCTTCGGTACCTCCAACTTCAAAAGGACCAACATTTAAATATGGTTTTAAAGCTTTTACAACACTTAATGCGTGACTGTGTTCTAAGGTATGAACTGTTCCCCATTTCCATCCAGAAATTTGTGAACCTAATTGTAATTCCAACGCATCAATCGCTTCCTTAAAGGATTTTGTGAGAATCTCAGCTTTGGCTTCCTTAACATTTGTTGTTGCAACATCGTCCCACCAAATTGAGGTTTTATTGCCAATTTGATTTACTATAGAACGTTTAATTAGATGTGTTTTTAACAATTGCCCAAACAATACATCACCTAATTCATCTTTAAATGTATTCTCTAGATATCGATAAATAAAACGCTGATAAATGGTTGGCGCTATGCTTTCTTTATTATTATCCCCTTTCCAGGAAATTAGAATTTCCAAAGCTTTTAATTGTTTGCTAGATAATGAATCCGTATTAATAAAACCAATACTTTTCAATACTATATTTGGTGCTATGGGAGACGTAGCATCAATAATCATTTTTGAAAAACTTTCTTTATCCCAATCATTTTTTGGCTCGAGCAATTCCACAATCCGTTTTGCTCTATCCTCAGGCAAATAATATCCTGGATATAGTATTCCTGCTATGGAATCTGGTTGATTGTTGGCTGAATACACATAATTCCAATCAGGGTTTTCTGCCATTGGGTTTTTGGAGAAATTTAAATATTCAACTGGATCATCTTCACCACTGGCTCCATCTAAAACAAACTTAGGGTTAACATGTTTTTTGTGAGTATAAAGTTGGCCTGAAGCCCACCAAGCTATATTTCCTTTAGCATCACCATACATGATATTTAAACCTGGTGCATGAATCATTGATGTTGCTTTTCTTACATCTTCAATAGATTTAGAATGTGAAAGTTTATAACTAGCTTCCAGAATTTCAATTTTGTGCTGTGTAAATATCCAAGACATGGCAATAGGAGTATTATGCGAAATTTCATCTTGAACATTGTTCATTATAGGGCCATGTCTAGATGATTTAATATCTAAAATAACATCGTCTTCATCTTTAACTTTTATAATTTTAGTGCTTTTTTGGTAAGCTACATAACCAGTTGGTGTTTTATATTCATCATTATTAGACGGATTATTAGTCTCTTGATAAAAATCGATGTCATCATTCTCAAACATGGTCATACCATAGGCATAATCTCTATTATGTCCTAATATAGGAAAAGCTAAACCTGCTAAATGATACCCATACATCTCGTAATTGGGAGTAACAATATGTGCTTCGTACCAAACAGCTGGTTGCGCATATTGAATATGTGGGTCGTTGGCAAACAGCACACTTCCTGTGCTTGATTTATTGGCATTAACCACCCAACTATTGCTGCCAATAAAAGCTGGAATTGGCAACTTACTCGTTACTTGAGTTATTTGATTGGACAATTTATTTAGTACTTCAAGTTTTGGCGTATTGGTCTTGATTAAGGTCCCATTGGTATTTGGTACTATATCCAAATCAATTAAATAGGCTGTTCCAAGTTTTTCTTGTATCGCAGTGAGTAAAGGGTCGGTTTTTTGTGCCATGGCGAAGCTAAAAGCCATATAACCAAAAACATTGTACATATCTTTTAATTGATAATGCTCTTTTTTAATACCCACTAAAGTAAATTCTATTGGTGTTGCGCCTTCATCAATAAACTGATTGATTCCATCTATATATGCCATCGCTAATTTGTAGGCATTGCTATTTTTATCCAAGTCTTTTATCGCTTTATTGGTGGCTTCCTCTATCCCCATAGTGGCAAAAAACTTATCAATTTCCAATTGGTCCTTTCCCAATATTTCTGATAGGCGTCCAAGAGCAATACGTCGCATAAGTTCCATTTGCCACAACCTATCTTGCGCATGCAAATAGCCTAAAGCTGTATATGCGTCTTCTTGGTTTTCGGCATAGATATGTGGTATTCCATAATCGTCAAAGTATGCTGATACTTCAGACTGTAAATTTTTAATTTCTAGAGTGCCTGAATATTGTGGCTTCAAGGAATTGATATAAATAAAGCCTGATATAACTGCAATTATCAATACTATAATAAGTCCGAAAAAGATGTTTTTAAAATTACGCATGAAATAAAGTTTGATTATCAAAAATACCACTTACAACAGTTAATTTATTTTTTTAAGCCACTTATTTTTTTAAAACTTATCTTTGGCGAAAATTGAAATTTTGCAAGAGTATATAGACATTTGGACAGAAAACGGCATTCCCACAGGAACTAGTTTATTAAAAGACGAAGCACATAAGAAAGGTTTGTTTCATCCAACTGTTCATATTTGGTTTTACACTAAAAATAGTTGCATTTTGCTGCAACAAAGAAGCAAACATAAAGAAACCTTTCCAAGTTTTTGGGATGTTTCGGTTGCCGGACATGTACTATCTGGCGAATCTATTTTACAAGCTGCTATACGCGAAGTAAAGGAAGAAATTGGGTTAAAAATATCTAAAAATGAATTAACACAAATTGACATTAGAAAGAACGTAAATAGGCACCCAAATGGCATCATTGATTGTGAGTTTCAGCATGTTTTTTTGTGTGAATTATTGGTTGATGTCAATAAACTAAAAATTCAAGAAGAGGAAGTTGATGGCATTATTTTAATGTCTTTAGATAAACTTAATTTCTATGCTATAAATAGAAATGAACTATTCAAGTTAGTTCCAGCAGATTATACATATTATACTTTTATCATAGAACAAGTAAACAAATTACTTTAATTTTTTTAATTTCCCTGCATGAATCTTTTAGTTGCTACTGCTACTCCAATACTTATCGTAATTATCTACATTTATATAAAAGATAAATAT
>CALZKX010000188.1 GCA_945788155.1 uncultured Flavobacteriaceae bacterium | reverse complement strand
TCTATATATTGCCCTATCATAAACTTATCGATTTCCAAAATAATATTGGCTACCGAGCCTGCAATAATTATTAAAGCTGAATACTTTAAAACCGCTTTCATGTTTGGCAATTTTCCAAACCTAAAAATTGGTCGCCTTACATAAAAAGCATACAAATTCATTATGAGCATTCGTAAAACATATACGCCAACCACAGCATACACAAAAACTTCAATAGTAATGACCTTAAAGTATAAGCTGAATAAAAGTATCATTACTCCTGCTCTATGAAATACTTCTTTCATAAAATTACCAAATACACTGTTCATGTGTACTTTGGTCCATGAATAAAACACTTCAAAATACGAAAACGCTATAGCAGCCACAAAAATAAGCCACACGTAATCCTTAATGATTGGGTTTGTTTGAGATAGGTAATTGCTAATTACTTCAAAAGCTACATAACCTAATGAGCCTAAAGGAATAATTAACAGCAATGGTAAAAACAACATCCATGTTAAAAAGCTATTAATGTTGTTTCTGGACTTATAAGACGAATAGAATTTAACCATTGTATTATGAGTTCCAAACGCCAATAATGGCATCATAACATAAGCTGTGGATAGTATGTAAGTGATGAGCCCATAATACTGTTCCGACATAAATTCGGTATAAAGAAATAACGTATTAATCGCTCCAATACCAAAACCAATATATGTGGTAATGGTGTTTTTAAACGATTGATTTTGAACTATTCCCATTAACCAATTATTAATTTATTAGTTCAGCCAATTTTGAAGTTAAAGCTTCCCTGCTGTATTGCTTAAGGCCAATGGCGTTACTTTTTAATTCACTAGACCTAAAGGCTTGAAACATGTCTAAAACTGCTTCTTTAATTGCATCGTGGTCACTGTACAAAAAGTAGTTTCCTGTATTTGTAGCTCTTAATATATCTTGAACATCAGACTCTTTAGGCCCAATGGCCAATATAGGTCGGCTAGATACCATGTATTCAAATAATTTTCCAGGAATGATGCATTTGGTTTCTTCTGAATCAATTTCAATAAGCAACAAAACCTGCGATTTTTTTTGATGCTCAATGGCTTGTTTGTGTGGAACATAACCTATTAGGTTTACATATTGCGAAAGATTATACCTTTCTAAACTTCGTAAAACATCTTTACTCACAGAGCCCACAAAATTAAGTTGCAGCATGGATGCAAATATTTTGTTATTAGTTACAAGTTCTTCCAAAACTTCCCAGAGAACTTCAGGGTTTCTGTCGGATAATAAAGAACCAATATGTGCCAGCGAAAACTTTGCATCTAATTCAACATTACCAATAGGTTCGTAGTCATAACCATTGGTAATAACTTCAATAGGTTTTTCGGTTAACGATAAGAAGTTTTGTTTTGTGTTATTACTTGTCACTACAATTTTATCGGCAGCATTTAACACTTTCGATTCCAAAAACCTATGTCTCTTACGTGCCATTGGTGTAAGTTTTAGTTTTTTATGATACCCTATTGTGGTCCATGGGTCTCTAAAATCTGCAATCCATTTAATATCTAATCTGCTTTTAAGTTGCTCGCCTATAAGATGCAAACTATGTGGTGGACCTGTAGTGATTATGGTATCAATATTATAATCCCTGATATATGTTGACAAATAATTAACCGAAGGCTTTACCCATTTTTTTCGCGCATCAGGAATAAAAAAGTTGCCTCTTACAAAAAGCATGAGTCTTTCCATAACGCTTTGCTTTTTTTTATCTGGAATGATGCCTTTGCTAATTGTTGTTGATTGTCCTTTTGAAAATTTACTAGCCAATTTATAGGGTTCTACTATTGGCTGTTTTATAATTGTTAGATTTTTTGGGATTTCAGCAACTAAACTTGCATCAATAATGGGGTAATTGGGGTTTTTGGGAATATAAACAATGGGCTCGATATTAAAGTCTGGTAAGTATTTAATAAATTTCAACCAACGCTGTACACCTGGACCTCCAGCTGGTGGCCAATAATAGGTTATTATAAGTACTTTTTTACGCACTTGTGGTCGTGTTTACATTTTCTTTCTTAATCTGGTAAAATAATCCTCCCAATAATAGTAGCACAACTACTAAGCTCGTTCCTAGGGCTATGGTACTTCCTGTTTTTACAACTTGTGGTTCAAACTTAAATTCAATGGCGTGATTCCCTGAAGGAATCTCCATACCTCTTAACACATAATTTACACGAATATGAGGTGCTTCTTCCCCATCGATATAGGCTTGCCAACCTTGTTGGTAATAATTCTCGGAGAAAACTGCAAAACCATTATTGGTGTTGCTTGATTCATACTTTAAATAGTTTGGTTTGTAATCTACCAACTTTATATTTGCTAGTGAATCTACTTGATATGTTGTATTTGAAGCCAAATCAAATTGGGATTTGTTTAGAACCGCTTTATGCTTTGTGTTTAAGCTATCTAACGCAAGTATTTCTTTATTTGCTGTGTCTACGGCTTTAAAAGAACCAATAAACCAAGCATTTCCATTAGCATCAGTATTTGTGAATACTTGTGGTTGACCATTTTCGGCTGGAGCGATAATATATTTAGTGTTTAACATATTAAGTACTTCCAAATGATTTCTTCTAATGTAAAAATCGAAGAGCTCATTAAATCGTTTCATACGTGCAGCTGTATAGCCATTTAAAGAATTATGGAAGTACGAAGGTTTCGTGTTTCCAGTGGTTAAATCGTACACTCTATAATGCGAGTTGTCTTTTTGAATTTCTTGGTCGGCTGCATTGGCTTGATATGGTTTTTGCACTTGAATAGCAGAGACGAAATCGTCATTATTTACATAGCGTCTATCAACACCTACTAAATCTATCACAATTAATACGGTAAATGCAATCACTACAAGTTTCTGGGATAGTTTTTCTTTTAAAAACAACCAAATAACACTAGCTGAAAGCAATACTAGAATCAACGACCGAATAGTATCAGCATTAAAAATGGCTTTTCTATCTTCTCTCATGGCATCTGCAATAGCATCACCATAAGCATTTACGTATGAACTATCATATTGACTAGTAAAATCAAAAAGACTTCCTTTAAACAGTAAAAACAAGACAGCCAATCCACCTGTAATAGCCGTTGCATATTTTAAAACTTTAAGCTTTGCCTCTTTTTTCTCAAAGTCGTTAAACAATCTAACGAGTGCAAAAATACCTAATACAGGAATACACAACTCTAATATTACTTGAATAGAACTTACAGCTCTAAACTTATTATAAAGTGGTACATAGTCTATAAACAGATCGGTTAGCAATCCAAAATTCTTTCCTAATGATAATAGCCACGACAAAATTACACCTCCAACTAACCACCATTTTAAACGTCCTTTTACTAAAAACAGTCCTAAAACAAACAAAAAGATAATGACTGCACCTACATAAGCTGGCGCCTCAACAATGGGTTGATCTCCCCAATATGCAGGAGCTCTTCTTGCTTCTTGAAGTGCTTGAACTGGACTTGCTCCAATATTAATAAAAGCATTATATGTTTTTGAATCTTTTTCAAACGAATCTCCACTCCCTCCTCCCATAAATCGAGGAATAAATAGGTTGAAACTTTCCCAAATACCATAACTATACTCTGTGATATATTCTTTATCTAAACCATTAGTAACTTCTTTTGGAGATCCATTAGGGTTTATGGTTAATTCACTTTTACCTCTATAACTTTCCCCAACATACTCTTGGGTTGCCATAATGTTGGTAGCATTTAACCCAATAGATAGAATTACAGCAACTGTTAAAATTCCAACAGATTTAAAAAAATGCGGCAATTGTTGTTTTCTATAAGCATCGATTAAATAAGCAATTCCTAAAACAATAACCAATAAGAGTAAATAATAGGTCATTTGAAAGTGATTTGCCACAATTTCCAGTGCCATGGCAATTACGGTTAACAAAAACCCAAATATGTATTTACGTTGAAAAGTGAGCAATATCCCAGATAACACCAAAGGCATATAAGCAATTGCATGTGCTTTACTGTTATGTCCAACACCAAGTAGAATTATTAAATAGGTTGAAAACCCAAAGGCTAAAGCACCTAACGCAGCTAGCTTAAAGTCGACTTTTAACACTAAAAGTAAAATATAAAACCCTAAAAAATAAAGAAATAAATAATCTGCTGGTCTTGGCAAAAATCGCAATGTTAAATCCAGCTTTTTAATATAATTATGTGGGTACCTTGCACCTAATTGATAAGTAGGCATGCCTCCAAACGCGCTATTGGTCCAATAGGTTTCTTGACCTGTAGCCTTTCTAAAATCGTTTTGTTGCTTAGCCATTCCTGTGTATTGCATAATATCGCTCTGGAATATTTGCTTTCCTTGAAGAACTGGGCTAAAATAGATTAGGGAAGCTACCACAAACGATAAAAGAACAAGTATGTGCGGTAAGATTTTTTTAAAAGAAAAATTCATGGATTAATTCAGTAAAAATATTTGTAGAAAATTAATCAATTTCTTCGTAATCTACATATTCGCCCACATTTTTATTTGAAGAACTTTTTTCATTTGGCATTTTATCTATAGAAATTTCGCCTTCTTTCTTTTTAGCTTCTTTAGGCTGTTGGTATTGGTTAAATTGCCCTCCAAATTTCTTTTCGGCTTTTTTAGCAACATAGCGCATTAATACAGGAGCAAAAATTCTAGATACTATTTTTATTCCGTACCAAATAAGTAGTATTATTAAAATGGTTCTTAAAAAACCAATAAGTGAAGCGTACTGCAACATGAATTAAAATTTATTCAAAAATACAATTCTTCCAATTTAAAATCCGTTTTAACTTCATAAAAAAATAATAAAATCTATATATTTGGTAATTAACAAATCGATTATGACATCAACAAAAACCTATTTATTCTTAGCTATTTGCCTCATTTTGTCCCTAAATATGTTTGGGCAATACACCGAAGTTATTAATTCCAATCGTCCAGGAGTCTCACGAAGTGCCTTTTCTGTTGGAACAAACGTAGCGCAATTTGAAATTGGTCCTTATATTATTAATGAAAAACGCACACCAGCAACACAGTACGAAATTTCGGGATTTGGAGCCGATTTTGCTGTGCGCTATGGATTACTATTTGAAGCGTTGGAGCTAAATATTGAAGGCACTTACCAGAACGATACTAAAAAGTATATAACCTCTTTAAGCTCAGAACAAAATAGAGCAAATTTTAAAAGTTTAGTAATTGGTGCTAAGTACATGTTTTTTGACCCAAATAGAAATGCAGAAGAAGACAAACCAAACCTATACAGTTACCATGCTAACAAAAAATTTAAATGGAAATCGTTAATTCCTGCAATAGCCTTAGGAGCTGGTATAAACTACGATTCAAAAAACAACCCTTATACTGCTCCAGGTATTGAAGGTATTAGCCCAAGAGTAATGATTGCCACACAAAATAATTTTGCTGGAGGATGGGTTTTTGTAACCAATTTTATAAAAGAGCGCATTGGTACAGATCAATCTGATTTTCAGTATATTTTAACATTAACGCACTCATTTAGCCCAAAATGGGTCATATTTGCAGAAACTCAAGGTATAAAAAGTGATTTTTATGCCGATAATTTGTTTAGATTTGGAGGCGCATATTTATTTGGAAAGGATTTTCAACTAGATACAGCTCTAACATTCAATACAAAAGACACACCTTCTGTGTTTAGTGTAAATTTTGGTGCTTCGTATCGTTTGGATTTCCATAGAGATAAAGAGCAATAGGAATAGCATTTTATGATCGAAATTAAAGAAGTACTCTCTAAAAAAGATTTAAAGAAATTTGTAAAATTTCCGTTTTCACTCTATAAAAACTCAAGCTCTTGGGTTCCTCCCATTATTAGCGAAGAATTAAGAACATTCGATAAAAACATCAATCCTGTTTTTCAAGATGCAGATGGTCGCTTTTTCTTAGCTTACAAAAATGGCAACATTGTTGGTCGCATAGCTGCTTTAATTAATTGGATTGAAGTAAATGAGCAAGGCATCAAAAAAGTACGCTTTGGCTGGTTTGATATGATTGATGATATAGAAGTATCTAAAGCCCTATTAAATAAGGTTACAGAGATTGGAAAAGATAATAACTTGGAGTTTATGGAAGGTCCAATAGGGTTTTCGAATTTGGATAAAGTAGGTGTTGTATATGAGGGTTTCGACCATATTGGGAGCATGATCACATGGGAAAACCATCCTTATTATGTTACGCATTTAGAGTCTTTGGGTTTTAAATTTGGAAAAGGCTACTCTGAAAACAAAATGCGTTTTGAAGATATTAAACCTAAGTATTTTTCAAGAATTCAGGAGCTTGTAAAAAAAAGGTACCAATTAAAGGCCTTAAATTTTACTAGTAACAAAGAAATTTTGCCATATACTAGCCAAATGTTTGAAGTATTTACCAAATCACACTCTGTACTATCTTCTTTTGTGGATATAAATGATGCGCAACGAGAATACTTTAAAAAGAAATTTATTGGCTTCTTAAATCCGGAGTATGTGAAATTTGTTTTAGACAAAGATAACAACCTTATAGGTTTTGGAATTGTAACACCTTCATACGCCGAAGCTTTACAAAAAATGAAAGGTAAGCTATGGCCTTTTGGCTTTAAACACTTATTACATGCAAAAAAACAAAGTAAAACGGTAACCTTCTATTTAATTGGCGTTTTGCCTGAATACCAAAACAAGGGCATTACTGCCATTATTTTTGAGGAATTTTATAAAACCTTTAGCAAAAAAGGAATTACCATGTGTATTCGTGGTCCAGAGCTTGATGATAATGTTGCCATACAAAAGCTATGGAAAAATTTTAACCCAAAAATTTTTAAAAGACGCTGTACTTACGTTAAGGATATCGCATAAAAAAAGAACCACTAAAAAATAGCAGCTCTTTTTTATGTAAAATTATATCATTATTCACCCATTGCTGCAGCAACAGCAGCAGATAAACGTTTATAAGTTCCATTTTCAAGTCTAGACCTAATTGCCGAAAAAGCATTTAAAGTAACTTCAACATCTTCTAAAGTATGCGTTGCTGTTGGTATCATTCGTAACAGAATTATTCCTTTAGGTACCACAGGATAAACTACTATAGAACAGAAGATTCCATAATTTTCCCTTAAGTCTCTAACTAAAGCCATAGCTTCAGGAATACTACCATTTAAAAAAACAGGAGTTACACAACTTTGTGTTGTTCCAATATCAAAACCACGCTCTTTTAATCCAGATTGTAATGCATTAACAATGGTCCAAAGATTATTTTTAAGTTCAGGCATTGACCTTAGCATATCCAAACGCTTCAATGCGCCAACAACCAATTGCATTTGCAGTGATTTAGCAAACATTTGCGAACGCAAGTTATATTTTAAATAATCTATTATTTCTTTATCGGCAGCTATAAAAGCTCCTGTTGCAGCCATAGATTTGGCAAATGTTGCAAAATATACATCTATATCATCTTGTACGCCTTGCTCTTCTCCTGCTCCAGCACCTGTTTTACCTAAGGTTCCAAAACCATGAGCATCATCAACTAAAAACCTAAAGTTGAATTTCTTTTTAAGGGCAGCAATCTCTTTTAGTCTTCCTTGTTCACCACGCATACCAAACACACCTTCAGAAATCACAAGAATACCTCCTCCTGTTTGTTCGGCCATTTTAGTGGCGCGTTCTAGGTTTTTTTCTAAACTCTCTACATCATTGTGCTTGTATGTAAAGCGTTTACCCATGTGCAAGCGCACACCATCGATAATACAAGCATGAGCATCAACATCGTAAACTATAATATCGTCCTTTCCAACTAAAGCGTCGATGGTTGATACCATTCCTTGATAACCAAAGTTTAGTAAATAGGCAGCCTCTTTATTAACAAAAGCAGCCAGCTCTTCTTGTAATTGTTCGTGAAGTGCTGTATGACCTGACATCATTCTTGCTCCCATTGGGTACGCTGAGCCGTAAGCAGCTCCAGCTTCGGCATCTACTTTACGCACTTCTGGGTGGTTGGCCAATCCTAAATAATCATTTATACTCCAAGTTATCACATCTTTTCCTTGGAATTTCATCCTATTGGAAATTTGTCCTTCCAGTTTTGGAAACACAAAATAACCTTCTGCTTGTGAAGCCCATTTACCTAATGGTCCTTTGTCTTTATATATCTTTTCAAATAAATCCTTCATTCAGCTATTAGTCTTAGTTAGATGCAGCAAAATTATGCAAATTAATCTTCACAACATAATTAATTTATGCACTATATGTTTATAATGTTTTGTACATAAAAAAACCTGTAATGCTTGTATGAAAAGCATTACAGGTTGTTGTGGCTATTTATTTTGGTTAGTTAATGTATTGTGTCTTTTTTACGGATGCTTCATTTTTACTATCTAAGAAGCCTTGTTCTTCCATCCATTTGTCACTATAAATTTTGCTCATATAACGCGATCCATGATCTGGGAAAATTATTACAATATTATCTTCTTTTTTAAATTCTCCTTCTTCATTTAGTTGTTTTATTGCTTGCATTGCAGCGCCACTTGTGTAGCCAAC
>CALZKX010000187.1 GCA_945788155.1 uncultured Flavobacteriaceae bacterium | reverse complement strand
GTAAAACTAAACTGATTTTAGGAAGGAACTGTTAAAAAAGTGCCAAAGAAGTGTCAATCACTGTTAAAAAAAGATAGAGAGAAACTAATAAATGGAATTAAACAAAAAGAGTTAGACATCAAATTGGTTTAAAAATCCTACGCTTTTTGTTATCCATAGGTAAGCTATTTAATCTCCAAAGTTGTTTTTTGGCTTCCAATTTCTATGGTATAGGTGCCTTTAGGCAAATAATATTTGCCATTTTGAGCTTTGTTTATGTTGAGTTTGCTGTTTTCTTTCATTAAATCTTTTCTTCCGCCACTGGTTATGGTTAAATCGTAATCTGCATAATTAAAGCCAATATCTGTATTGATTTTTATGGCGTTGAGCAACGCACCTCCTTTAGATAATATATTGATACCTTGGGTCGCTTTTGCGCTAGAGTAAAATGTTATTGTTGTAGAGGGTTCAAACGTTTGTGAAAATTGTCTAAATGAATTTCCCCAGCGCCTAGAAGATTGTACAGGAGCTGTTTCAAAAACGGTTATAGCTTTTGTCCCTATCGTGCTGTATTTTTGCAAAGCGGAAATATTTGCTTTATAAATAGAACGTCCATGTGTGCCGACCACTAGGTCATTTGCTTCAGGATGTACCACTAAATCATGCACTGCAGCTTTGGTTAAACCATTTAAAAAAGCATGCCAATCATTGCCTTTGTTAAATGACACATATACACCATTATCTGTTCCTAGGTATAAAATGTTTTCGTCTTTAGTATCTTCTTTTATAACATTTACAGGTGCATCTAAAATTCCGTTGGTAATAGATGCCCATGTTTTCCCCAAATCTTCGCTTACGAAAACATATACTTTAAAATCATCATTTCTATAACCGTTGAGTGTTGCATAGACTCGTTCTTGTTGGTGTTGCGATGCAATCACCCTAGACACCCAAAGGCCTTGTGGTAAATTATTGGATATTTTTGTCCAAGAACCCCCTCCATTTATGGTTAGGTTAATATAACCATCGTCGCTTCCTGTGTAAATCATTCCAAATTTAAAAGGGCTTTCGGAAATAGTTGTTAGTGTTCCGTAAGGGACATTTCCTTTTTTGCCGCCTGTGGTCAAATCGCCAGAAATGACCTCAAATGTTTCGCCTTTATCCAAAGAGCGCAATAATTTATTTGAACCCATGTACAAAATATCTTGATTGTGAGGAGATAACAAAATTGGAGTTTGCCAATTGTAACGATATGGAGAATCCCCAAGTTCGTGCTTAGGATTGATGCTTATGCGTTCACCAGTTTCTAAATTTTGACGTGAGTAAAACCCAAATTGAGAACCAGAATACACAATATTGTTGTTTCTACTGTCTATTTGCACTTGCATACCATCGCCACCACCAATGCCTTTATATGGATAGTTGCCATTGCTTTCCCAACGTTTTGAAGCGTTATATGTGCTAGGGCCAAACCATACACCATTATCCTGCAAGCCACCATATACGTTATATGGTTTTTGATTATCTACATTTATATAATAAAATTGACCAACTGCTGGAGAGTTGTTTTTTGTCCAGTTATCGCCATCATCATACGTAATATTTACACCACCATCGTTACCATTGATTAAGTGCCCTTCCTTGTTAGGGTTAACCCAAATAGCTTGGTGGTCGCTGTGTACGTTTTCTTTGCCAATTGAAGCAAATGTTTTTCCGCCATCGTCCGATTTTAATAAAGGCACACCTAAAATATATATCTTGCTTTGGTTTGAAGGGTTTACAGCTATAACTCCAAAATAATAGCCATACGAGCTATACATACCATCTATAAAACTGTCGTGTGTTTTTTTCCAAGTTTTTCCTCCATCTGTAGATTTATACACTTCGGCACCAATTACAGGAGAGTTAAATAAAGCTGCGTTAGCATTCTCTAGATATAAGGCTAAATCACTTGGCTTAACTTTTCCATCTTTAACTGATGCTTTAACGCTTTCGGAACTGTATTTACTTGGGAAACGGTTATTACGTAAATAAGCACCTAAACTTTTATTATCTAGCTTTAGAAAATCGGCATTACTCATGGTTTTAAAATCGTCTTTTTGTAATCCTTGAGTAGTTCTGGCTTTTTCTGCAGGTCGCCTAAATTGATTGTCCAAAAGCGCATAAATAATGTTGTCGTTAAACACTGATACACCAATACGACCAACACCAGTTCCTGTTGGGAAACCACTGCCTTTAGGAGTCATGTTTGTCCAAGTATGTCCACCATCTGTACTTTTATAGATTCCTGAATTTTCGCCATCGCCATCAAAATTCCATGCTTTTCTTTCACGTTCCCACATGGCAGCGAACATAATATTTGGGTTTGTGGGCGACACACTAATATCGATTGCTCCTGTGCCATTATTTATGAACAGTACATTTGCCCATGTTTTTCCACCATCAGTAGTTTTGTAAATGCCTCTGCCAGAGCTAGAGGTGTACAAATTACCTACAACAGCCACAGTGACATCATCAGGATTGTTTGGGTTGATGACTATTCTACCTATATGTTGCGAATTTGGTAAGCCAACATTAGTCCATGTTTTACCTTTATCTGTGCTTTTTAAAATACCAAATCCAGAATATGATGAACGTGATGAGTTGCTTTCTCCAGTTCCAATCCAAATAGAGCCATTATTCCAGTCAACAGCAATATCTCCCATGTTTTGTGTAGGAGCATTTTCTGTAATCGAAGTAAAAGAAGTTCCATTATTGTTTGTGTACCATAAACCTCCAGAAGCATAAGCTACATAAAATTCGGTTGGGTTATTTGGATTAACAGCGAAGTCCACTACACGACCACTCATTATAGTTGGTCCAATATTTGTAAAAGGGACATTTTTTACAATGGATTCCTGTGCAATTACATTAAAAAGAACAAAAAGGTTTAGGAGTAGAGCTATCTTAATATTTTTCATTTTGGTTGGTTGTTTAAAGAAGTTATGAAATTACTTAAAACTTCATAAACGGTCAAATACTGATTGCGAAAAAAAGTATTTTTAACATTAAGCAGTATTTATTTACTAATTTTAAACTCAAACGAACCAAAATGAAAAAACCAGCAATTCTTTTTATTATCCTCTTTGCCATTTCATGTGCTTCTGAAAAAACATACGACATAGGTCAAATAGACACACCAAAAGGTGAGATACTGCTTTGGTTGTATAACGAAACACCAAACCATAAAAAAAGTTTTATAGAGTTAGCAAACAGTGGGTATTGGGATTCACTATCTTTTAATAGAGTGATTCCAAATTTTGTAGCACAAGGAGGCTGTCCAGACACTCCTGAAGGCTTTAACGATCCAGAGTATTTATTAGAACCAGAATTTGTGGATTCGTTAACCCACACCTATGGTGCTTTAGGTGCTGGACGCGATGGGAATGCCAAAAAATTATCTGCTCGTTGCCAGTTTTATATCGTTCAAAATAAAGATGGTTTACATCGTTTGGATGGCGATTATACGGTTTTTGGGAAAGTGATTAAAGGAATGAATGTGATTGATGCTATTGTTAAAGTGGAAAGAGATTCGATTGATGAACCTCTTTCAAAAATTACTTTGGACGTAAATATGATTTCAATAAAGGAAACCGAACTTAAAAAGTTGTACCCTGAATTTCAGAAACAATTAAAATAAGAAGTTTTTTCTTCTTTAAGCTAATGTTTACATTTGTTTTCTGTATTAAAATATAACTCATAAACCATCTATAATAAAAACTCTAGGCAGTAATAGAATGACTACATAAGAGTTACATGTGTCCATTGAAAAAAATAAATTAAAAACTCATGAAATATTACCCAATACCCAACCAACTTTTTATAAAAAATAGAGCAAAATTTGTAGCTCAATTGAAACCAAAATCTATTGCAGTATTTAACTCTAATGATACTTTTACAACAGGAGCAGATAGTACAATGCCTTTTGAACAGCACAGTGATATTTTTTATTTAAGTGGTGTTGACCAAGAAGAAAGTATTTTATTGCTGTTTCCAAATGCCTTGGATTCTAGTCACAGAGAAGTTTTGTTTGTAAAAAAAACAAATGACCACATAGCCATTTGGGAAGGTGCTAAACTTACCAAGGAACAAGCAACAAAAGCATCAGGAATTAAAACAGTGTATTGGTTAAGTGATTTTGACAAGGTTTTTTTTGATTTAATGACCGAAGCTGAGACTATTTATTTTAACACCAACGAGCATTATCGTCAAGCAGTGGAGTTGGAATCTCGCGAAGCACGATTTATTAAAAGTGTGAAAGATAAATTTCCAGCCCATAATTGGGCAAAGAGCTTCCCTATTATGCAACATATTCGTGGCATAAAAGAACCAGAAGAAATAGAACTTTTACAAACCGCTAGTAATATTACCGAAAAAGGGTTTAGGCGTATTCTTGGTTTTGTAAAGCCAAGTATTATGGAATATGAAATAGAAGCTGAATATATGCACGAATTTTTGCGTAATAGATCCAAAGGCTTTGCTTACACACCAATAATTGGTTCAGGCTTTAATGCATGTGTATTACATTATATTGAGAACAATCAAGCATGTAAAGATGGTGATATGTTACTAATGGATGTAGGCGCAGAGTATGCCAACTATTCAAGTGATATGACACGAACAATCC
>CALZKX010000186.1 GCA_945788155.1 uncultured Flavobacteriaceae bacterium | reverse complement strand
GAAAAATAACAAATAAATTACCTTTTTTATACCAATAAAAATTTTATTTTTGCGGCGCATTAATATAGAATATATGGCGACTTATAAGAAAAGAGGTTATAAACCAAAAACAAAGGCAGATAAAGCTGGCGCATTAGAAGAGCAATCGGCAACGGCTGAGGTGTTTAACACCTTGGACCAAGGTGCTTCTAGAACTGAAGCATGGGTTGCAAAAAATCAGAAATATATTTTTATTATTGTTGGTTTAGCAGCAGTAATTGTTTTAGGATATTTAGGATATAGTAAATTCATTCAAGAGCCTAAAGAGAGCGAAGCTATGAACGATATGTTTCAAGCGCAACAATATTTTGACGAAGCTATAGCAACTGGAGTTTCAAAAGATTCTTTATTTAACCTTGCATTAAATGGAGGCGAAGGTAAATTTGGAATGTTGGATATTATCTCAGAATATAAAGGTACCAACGCTGGTAATTTAGCTAATTATTATGCTGGTATGTCTTATTTAAACATGAAGGACTATCCAAGAGCTGTCGAGTATTTAAGTGATTTTAAATCAGACGATATGGTTTTAGGCCCAATTGCCCAAGGAGGTATTGGCGATGCTTTTATACAACTAGGACAAAAAGAAGATGCACTGGATTATTATGCAAAAGCAGCAAGCATGTCTAATAATGCTTTTACAACAGCAATGTATTTGTTTAAAGCTGGTAATGTGGCTTTAGATTTAGGAGAGAACACTAAGGCATTGCAATATTTCAATAGAATTAAAGACGAATTTGCTTCAAGTACCGAAGCTGTAAATATAGATGCATTTATAGGTAAAGCTGAAGCTGCTAGTAATTAAAACATGGCAACGGTAAATAAAAATTTATCACATTACGATAAGGCAACAATCCCAAACGCGAAAGATTTTCGGTTTGGGATTGTTGTTTCTCAATGGAATGATACTATTACAGAAGGCCTCTATAAAGGCGCCTATGAAGCATTAATAGATTGTGGTGTTAATAATGATAATATTATCCGTTGGAATGTTCCAGGAAGTTTTGAGCTTATTTATAGTAGCAAAAAAATGCAACAGCAAAATGTAGATGCAGTTATCGCCATTGGTAGTGTTATACAAGGTGAAACCAAGCATTTTGATTTTGTTTGCGAAGGTGTTTCTCAAGGCATTAAAGACCTTAATGTGTTACATGAAACACCTGTGATTTTTTGTGTATTAACCGATAATACTATGCAACAAGCCATTGAGCGCTCAGGAGGTATTCATGGTAATAAAGGTACTGAAGCGGCTATTGCTGCTATAAAAATGGCAACCCTTAAAAGTCAGTAGTGTCTTTAAATATTTTTTCTATCTGTATTTGGCATCCTTTTTGTTGATAATTTTAAGGAATCTTTAAGCAATATTTCCTAGTATTTTAAGTACATTTAGAGCAGCGATTTAATTTAGTTAACAGTGATGTTTAATCAGCGAAAACCAAAACGTTTTAATTATAAAAAAAAGATTTCAGACACAAAAAAATCGCAGTCTCATGAAGATTTAAAAGCTAAATGGGATGAGATTAGAGGAAATACAAAGCGAAAAAAAAGTTTTATTACTTCAATGCCAATGCTTATTGTTTTTTTAGTTTTTGCTTTTATTTTAATCTATATCCTTAATGGATATATAAAATAATAATACCATGGGGCCAATAAAGTTTAAATTATTTAAGGGATTACCAAAAAATAAAAGATTTAATTATACGCCTAGATATTATAAGGGTAAAAAAGATACAGATGAATTATCTTACCCTACAAAATTTGATGCTTATGCAGAAACGTTAAATGAAAATGATTTTTCTGGCCATTGGAAAGAGAGTAGGATAAGTAGCAGAAATAGAAATAATTCAGAGTTCAATAAAACTATTTATATAATAGTTCTAATTTTGGTGTTTATATCTTTATATATTTTGGACTTTGATTTATCCATTTTCTTTTCATAAAAATTAATGGCAGATATTATACAGTTATTACCAGACCATGTTGCTAACCAAATTGCTGCAGGCGAAGTTGTACAACGCCCAGCGTCAGTGGTAAAGGAATTGCTCGAAAATGCCATAGATGCTGGTGCTACTTCAATAAAACTTATTGTAAAAGATGCTGGTAAAATATTAGTTCAAGTTATCGATAATGGCAAAGGTATGAGTGTCACTGATGCTCGTTTGAGCTTTGAGCGCCATGCAACATCTAAAATTACTACAGCCGACGATTTATTTAACTTGACCACCAAAGGATTTCGTGGAGAAGCTTTGGCCAGTATTGCAGCCATATCGCATGTGGAGCTTAAAACCAAACGTGATATTGACGATGTTGGTACGCATATAAAAATTGAAGGAAGTGAAGTCGTTTCACAAGAAGTTATAGCAACACCAACAGGAACTTCCATAGCTGTAAAAAACCTATTTTTTAATATTCCTGCAAGACGAAATTTTTTAAAATCAAATACAGTCGAATCCAGACATATTATAGACGAATTTAATCGTGTAACGCTAGCCCACCCAAGCATCAATTTTGTAATGTATCACAATGGTAGTGAAATGTTCAACTTACCAATTACCAATAAAAGGCAACGTTTGGTAAATGTATTTGGTGGCAAAACCAACGAAAAATTGGTGCCTGTTGAAGAAGCGACCGAGGTTTTAAAAATATCGGGATTTGTTGGCAAGCCTCAATTCGCCAGAAAAACGAGAGGCGAACAGTTTTTCTTTGTAAATAATAGATTTATTAAAAGTGCTTATTTGAACCATGCAGTAAATGCAGCGTTTGAAGGATTGCTACGTGATGGTGCTCATGCTAGTTACTTTTTATATCTGGAAGTCGATCCAAAATCCATCGATATAAACATACATCCAACAAAAACCGAGATTAAGTTTGATGATGAACATACATTATATGCCTTATTACGCTCTTCGGTAAAGCATAGTTTGGGGCAATTTAATATTGCGCCAGTTTTAGATTTTGAGCACAATAGTAACATGGATACGCCTTATAATTATAAAAACAAAGAAGCGAGTAACCCTGTTGTTGAAGTAGATAGGAGCTTTAATCCTTTTAAAGATGAAAAATCACAAGGCAGGAATTTGGCGCCTACTTTTAAGAAAGATTCTGGAAGCGGTTGGGAAAGTTTATATGTTGGTTTGGAATCGAAAGGAAATAACAAAGAAGAAACATTTAGCCAACTTCTAGTTGAAAACGACCAAGAAATGCCTTCGATGTTTGATAATGCCAGTAAAGAAAAAACCCAAAAAACCTTTCAAATTCATGGTAAATATATTGTAAACACAATTAAATCTGGAATGTTGATCATAGACCAATATCGTGCACATCAACGCGTGTTGTACGAACAGTTTTTACAGCATATTACAGTTAAAGAAGCAGTGAGTCAACAATTATTGTTTCCTTTAAGTATGAAGTTTTCAAACATGGAAATAGCCATTATGGCAGGTTTAAAACAACAATTAGTACAAACAGGTTTTGTGTTTTCTAAATTAGAAGGCGATACAGTTGAAATATCTGGCGTGCCAATAAGCGTTGAAGCTTCAAGTGTGGCGGAAGTATTTGAAAACCTTATCAATGCCATTGAGAATGAAGTACCAGATAATCATTTTAGCCAAACCGATTTAATTGCAAAGAGTTTAGCAAAAAGTTTAGCAATTAAAAGAGGACAATACTTAACATTACAAGAACAAGAACATTTAGTTAATAGCTTATTTGCTTGTAAAGAACCTTCAATTTCACCAACTAATAGAGCTACTTTTATTACCATGCAAGTTAACGAAATTGATAAAAAATTTAATTAGGAAAGAAAAATGAGAGGGATGACAAATGCAGTTAAGCACTTGCTTATCATAAACGTGATAATGTTTATTGGTACCATGGTAGTTGGTGGAGGCAATGGCGAGCTATTTTATAAATGGTTTGCATTATATTTTCCAAAAAACGAGTTGTTTCAACCATGGCAAATTATTACACACATGTTTATGCATGGAGGTTTTGCTCATATTTTGTTTAATATGTTCGCTCTTTGGATGTTTGGTACTGCTGTAGAATTGCAATTAGGAAGTAAAAATTTCTTATTTATATATTTCTCGGCTGGACTTGGAGCTGTGTTGTTTCAGTTAGGTTATTATTATTTTAATTATATACCAATTCA
This sequence comes from uncultured Flavobacteriaceae bacterium, assembly GCA_945788155.1. Classification (GTDB taxonomy): domain Bacteria; phylum Bacteroidota; class Bacteroidia; order Flavobacteriales; family Flavobacteriaceae; genus Pontimicrobium. Next base: position 8,747 of record CALZKX010000186.1, on the reverse strand, counting down.
TGCAGAATTAATTGGCTCTGGTTTAACAAGCGATCAAATAACCCAAATGCTTACATCTAATCAAGCTATTAATGGAATCAATGAAGTTCAATTTTTAAACCTAAAAAAACTGTTTCCAATATTTAATGCTTCAATGGTAGGAGCCTCAGGTTGTATTATGGGAATTTTAGCAGCATTTGGAATGATGAACCCTGATGCTAAATTGATGCTCATCTTTTTGCCTATTCCTATAAAAGCAAAATACTTTATTCCAGGTATCATCATTCTCGATATCATTTCAGCTTTAACAGGACAATCATTCTTTAGCCCAAGTAATACAGCATATATGGCTCACGTTGGTGGAGCTTTAACAGGATTTTTTATTATGTGGTACTGGAAAAAAAATCAGTTTAACCAAAATCGTTGGTATTAAATGACCTCTTTAACTTACGACATTCAAGATAAGCTTAAACGATTGACTGCATTCGAAAAAATTATTGCAGCCAATGTTGTTATTTACATAGTTGGATGGTTAATTGCCAATTTTTCAAGTGTATCCAGAGGTCAAAGTCTTTCTTGGTTAGTGTTACCAAAAGAATTTTCGGAGTTTATATTCAAGCCTTGGTCTATCATTACCTATGGCTTTGCACATATAGGTTTTTGGCATTTGTTTTTTAATATGTTAGTGCTTTATTTTATTGGTCGTTCATTCTCTAATCTATTCAATATAAAACTATCGCTTAATGTATATTTTTTAGGCATTATAACTGGAGCCTTGGCTTATATATTGGCGTATGCCATATTTCCAGGCGGCATTTTAAAGTTCACTGGACCATTATTAGGTGCTTCTGCTGGCGTACGGGCTGCCTTAATATTTTTATGTGCTTATATGCCCAATTATGAAGTGAGGTTAATTACGTTTAACATTAAATTATTATACATAGGCTTGGTATTAGTAGCCTTAGATGTTCTAGGGTTATTTAGTGGAAATGCTGGAGGGAATATTGCGCATTTAGGAGGAGATGTTTTAGGGTTTCTATACGCTACGCAATTAAAAAAGGGAACAGATATTGGTAAAGGTTTTGAGCGTATTATGGGTATGTTTTCTAAAAAATCAAGATTGAAAACAGTTTATAAATCGAAAAGCAAAGGAAAGGCTTATGCAGGACATACTAAAGACGAATTTGACGAGTTTAATAAGCAGAAGCAAATAGATATTATATTAGACAAGATAAGCAAGAGTGGTTACGAAAGTTTAAGCAACGAGGAAAAAGAATTTTTATTCAGATCTGGAAAGTAACATGCTTGGTGACAGATGACAGGTGACAGATTGTAAAACTGATTTTAATTATGGAAAAATTTAAATTTGAAAAACTTGTTATTTGGCAAAAAGCAATGGATTTGGGCGAAAAAATGAATTTATTGACTACAAATTTTCCTAAAAAAGAACTATATAATTTATCATCACAATTAGTAAGAGCAGTAGATTCTGTGGCATTGAATATTTCAGAAGGTGCAATTGGTCAATCTAACCTTGAACAAAACAGATTTATAGGATATGCGATTCGTTCTTTAGCTGAAGTTGTAACTTGTTTACATAAAGCAAATAGAAGAAATTATTTGAATGAAGAGGATTTTAAAAAGTTTTATGATGAATCCTTTCATTTAATGAATATGTTGCTGGCCTTTAGAAATTCACTAAAATAATACTGATGTTAATAACAATCAGTCTTTGGTCATCTGTCATCTAACATAAATGAAAAAACTAAGTTTCGTAAATAAGATAATTTTTATAATCAACTCGATATTAGTATTGTTACTCTTATTATCCTACCTATTACCTTATGTAGCACCTAAAAATTTTGTCTTTCTTTCGGTATTAAGTTTAGCGGTTCCGTTACTCATTATTTTAAATGCACTGTTTATGCTGTATTGGCTGTTAAAAGCCAAAAAACAGTTGCTTTTATCTGGTCTTGTGTTGTTGTTGGGTTACAGTTATGTAGCATCACTTTATAAATTCTCTTCTTCAAAAAATGTAGAAAATAGCAACGATTTGTCTATCATGAATTATAATGTGCGATTGTTTAATTTGTATAATTGGATAGATAGCGATAGTGTAGAACAGGGTATTGTAAAATTGATTAAAAAAGAAAACCCAGATGTTGTGTCCTTTCAAGAGTACCATCCGCATAAACGTGTGGATTTATCACCTTACAAGTACAAGTACGAAAAACTCTCAGGGAATCGTGTACAATATGGTCAAGCTATTTTCTCAAAATACCCAATGACCGATTCTGGCTCGGTAGAATTTAAAAACACAGCAAATAATGCCATATATGTCGATATTGTTAAGGGTAGCGATACCATTAGGGTTTATAATGTGCATTTACAGTCATTGCGTATAGATGCTAATGTTGAAAATTTAAAAACTGAAAATTCTGAAAAACTTTTTAAAAAAGCTGGAGAAACGTTTAAAATGCAACAAGAACAAGCCGAATTGTTTATTGAGCACAAAAAAAAATCGCCATATAAAATGGTAATTTGCGGCGATTTTAACAATACAGCTTACTCGTATGTATATAAAAAAATAAAAGGTAATTTAAAGGATGGTTTTGAAGAAGCTGGTAACGGTTTTGGACGAACGTTCGATTTTAAATATTTCCCAGTGCGTATAGATTTTATTTTAGTAGATCAAGATTTTGAGGTGAACAGTTTTAAGGTCTTTAAAGAAAAATTATCCGATCATTACCCAATACGAGCCAAAATAAGTTTACATAAATAACGTGAGATCGATATAAAAGTCATTGACTATAAGCTGATTGAAATAAAAACACCCCTAAAATCCCCTCAAGGGGACAATGTCATCTTTGGTAATTCCTCCCTTGAGGGAGGAGCAAGGAGGGTGTTTACAATAAATAAACACATATCACGCTAACAATCAAGTAATTATATTTTGACTATATACTTTTAGTTATATCGAACTCACGTTAAATAAGCAATCTATCCAGTCTGCAATAATGTGAATACAAAGACCAATGCCTAAAATTCTTGTTTTCTTTATAAAAGCTAGAATAATATATAATCCAATAGCATAGTAGGAGTGTAGAGGATGAAAATTAATACTACATCTAGTAGCATCAAAAATAGGCGAAGCAAATAGATGGTCTAAGTCTATAAGCATAGTAGCAATCATAATAAGAAATGCTTTTTTCCACCTGTTTTTAAAAAAGATGAACGCAACCGCTAATGGTACTAAAAAGTGAATCCCATAATGTACAAAAGGTTGGAGCATTATTAATGTATTTCTTGCAATTGTAGGTAACTAACAGTATTGGTGCCTTCATTAAAGAGCAAATCCAAAATACTTAAATTATTAATATATCCATATTTATTTGAAAAGACTTGTGTGTAAGGTTTAAATAGATGCTCTTTTTCTTTCCTTGCGTTTACCAAATATCTAAAATCAGAGCAATTTTTTGGTTTAGTTTCATAGGAATAAGTTGTTTGATAATTAAAATCTAATTGTAGGCATTCAAAAATAACTTTCAAGCACTTAAAATTAAAATCCAAAAGATGGTTTTGTTTGGCATGAAACAGAGGTGCTAAATCATCTTCGTAATATTCAAAAAAAGGCGATGTTCTATAAGCACTTTGTAACGATTTCCAATGTATAGCTTGCCATTTACTTTCATTGTAAATTTTAATATCCCGGTAAAGCTCCCTGTTTTTTTGCGAATAGATTACAGGAACAGTTAAAGCCAGTTTACCATTGGCACCATATATGTTTGTTCTATTTCTATAGGTTTGTTTTTGGTAATTGTCATGAACTTCAAACAGTAAATTCTTCGCATTAATTATACTAACAAAATGTGCAATATTTGGAAAATATGTTGGGTGTAGTATGGTGTTCATTAAATTGTTTTGCCATTCCTGCGAAGGCAGGAATCTATTTAATAACTGTGATTTTATAATTGTGGATTCCTGCCTCCGAAGGAATGACAATTTAACTATTTATCTTCTTGCGCTTACGCCATTTGTTAAAACCAACCCAACCCAATAGCAGAACTAAGAATGGAATTAAATAGGATACAGGTTTACCACTTCCATGAACGGTTGTAAACATTCTATCCCAACGTATTTTATTGAACCCTTTGCCATTGGTGTCCCAGCTCATCCAGATAAACACAGGTTTACCAACCACATGATCAAATGGAACAAAACCCCAAGCTCTAGCATCTATGGAGTTGTGACGGTTATCTCCCATCATCCAATAATAATTTTGTTTAAACGTATAGTTGGTCGCTAATTTGTTGTTAATAAATATTTGGTTGCCTTCCACACGAAGCTTATTTCCTTCGTATTCTTCAATAACGCGTTTATATAATGGTAATACTTCTAAATTTATATCTATGGTTTTTCCTTTTTCTGGAATATAAATTGGACCAAATTGATCTCTATTCCATTGGTATTGTGGGTCGTGTGGAAAAACTCCAGCATCTCTTTTGCCTTTTGGCTCAATAATTTTATTCAAGCTAGCAACAGTTGGATGGTTTTTTAATTGATTTACTGCATTATCGGAAGCGGCTGGAATGATATAATTTTCATTTTCCATGATGCCAATGCCGTCAGTGACGTCATATCTTGAAATTAAAAGGTTTAAGATGCTGTTGTCAAACCTTTTACCTTGTTTTGGTATTATTTGGTAACTAAATTGTAATTGCGCTCTATCTGGTAATTCATTTTTTACGCCATTAATATAAACAAAGCCATCACGTACTTCTAACGAGTCGCCTGCAACTCCAACACAACGTTTTACCAAGTTGGTTTTTTTGTCTATGGGTTTATAATAGTTTCTATTTGGAGTAAAATCGTTCATATCCAATAATGTATCGGCTGGTTGATTAAAAACGACTATTTCATTTCTATCTATCTTTTCAAACGCAGGAAAACGCAAATAAGGCAATTGCAATTTGTTTGCCCATGAGGTTTCCTTTTTGGTTATGTCGTCGTTAAATAAATACGATTTTGTTTTAAGTATTGGAATGGTGTCATGTACCATTGGTGCAGCCACAGTGGTCATTGGTACTCTTGCGCCATAATTAACCTTGCTTACAAATAGAAAATCACCAACCAATAATGATTTTTCTAAAGAGGAGGAAGGAATTGTATAAGGCTGAATAAAATAAGTATGCACCAACGTAGCAGCAATTACAGCAAATAAAATTGAATTTACCCATTCACCAGAAGTTGATTTGGGGTTAATATCTCTATTTTCTATGTAGTTGACTTCGACAACATAATTTAAATAATAGTTATATAAGCCTAATGTTATTATTGCGAGAAAGGTATCTGTATAGGTGTTTTTACCAAAACTTCTAGCAGTTTCTACCCAAATTACAGGAAACATAATTAAGTTAATAATAGGTAAAAAGAGTAAAATTGTTAACCAAGGTGAACGGTTAATAATCTTCATTAAAATTACTGCATTGTATATTGGGATAAAGGCTTCCCAAGCTTGTCTTCCTGCTTTTATATATAGTTTCCAAGTCCCTAACCCATGTATTATTTGAATTATCAGGAAAAATATTAACCATTGTGTCAATGTCATAATCGTAATTTTTTATGTTAGTTAGTGCAAAGTTGTATTTGAGTGTTACAATAATAAGTCATCTTAACCAATATTTAACACATCGTTCATGGTAAATACACCTGTTTTTCCAATAATCCATTCAGCTGCAATTACTGCTCCTAAAGCAAAACCTTCTCTATTGTGCGCTGTATGTGAGATTGAAATAGTATCAACAAAAGAGTTGTAATTTACAAAATGTGTTCCTGGAACATCCTTTATACGCTTCGACTTTATCATGATTGTATTTGAATCCTTTGTATTGTCAAGAATCCAATCGTTATAATTAGTGTGTTTTATAATACTTTCTGCTAATGTAATGGCTGTGCCACTTGGTGCATCCAGTTTTTGTGTATGATGGATTTCTTCTAAATCTACTTTATACTGCTTTAAGTTAGACATCATTTGTGCCAATTGCTTGTTCAGCTCAAAAAAAATATTGACACCTAAACTAAAGTTGGAAGCATAAATAAAAGCACCTTTTTTTTCTTTAGCTAGATTTATCATGTTATCATAATCCTTTAGCCATCCTGTGGTTCCAGAGATTATAGGAACCCCTTTTTTTAGACAACTGGAAATGTTTTTAACAGCAGCTTCAGGAATACTGAAATCTATAGCAACATTAGCAGTATTAATGTTATAATTTTCAATAGCATCACTAATTTTTAAAACAACTGTATGTCCTCGTTCTATGGCTATTTTTTCTATAGCTTTTCCCATTTTCCCATAGCCTAGTAATGCTATCTTCATGTGTTTAAAATTTAAAATCTACTGTAAGCCCTAAATTAGTGGTGGCATCTATTTCATTAAAATTGAAATGAGGTTTTATTGCTAAATTGTCATCAACGTTATATTGCAATAAATGTGCATCAACATTGGCATCTATAATATTTAAGGCGTAAAGACCAATGGTTACCAAAAGCGATATTTCTTTGTTTCTTCGCAATGTACGTTGTGCCCTAATTAAGCCATCGTTTGATATGTTGGGAGAAATTAGCGGGCTTCCATCAATATTTTCGCCCCAAAATTCATCATCATTAAAACCAGCTAAACGCCTTTTGTAAGCGTTACGATAACGTTTATAATCTTTATTATTATTGGCATAAAAATAAATACCAGTTCCTAAAGCTGCGTAAACAATGGGTATTTTCCAATATTTTTTATTATAAGCTTGTCCTAATCCTGGTAAAATAGCTGAATAAAAAGCGGCTTTAGAAGGCCTTAAAGGATCAAAGGTTTTTTTGGTAATGGAATCTAGAACAACAACATTTTCACCAATCGTTATTTCTTCATTTTGAGAGATAACCATAAAGGGAAGCAGCGAAAATGCAACCAAAAGAAGACCCTTATTTTTCACGTTTAACCAATTTCTTTATCCTATTAAAATCCTCTTCAGAATGAAATGAAATGGTAATTTTTCCACTGCCATTCTTTCCTAGTTTAACGTCTATTTTGTGCCCAAAGTATTCAGATATTTCTTTTATCCCTTTTTTTATGTATTTGGGTGTTTCCTGTATTTTTGGTACTGTTACTTCTTTGTTTTCATGGTAATTTTTAACCAATTGTTCGGTTTGCCTAACGGATAATTTGTTGGTTAAAATCTTCTCATAGATTTCAAGTTGCGCTACATGGTTTTCAATAGTTATAATGGCACGACCGTGTCCCATTGAGATAAAACCGTCACGCATTCCTGTTTGGATAATTGGGTCTAGTTTTAACAAACGTAAATAGTTGGCAATAGTAGAGCGTTTTTTGCCTACACGTTCGCTCATTTGCTCTTGTGTCAAGTCTATTTCGTCTATTAAACGTTGGTATGATAAAGCAATTTCAATTGGATCTAAATCCTGGCGTTGAATATTTTCAACAAGTGCCATTTCCAATGACTCTTGGTCGTTGGCAATTCTAATATATGCAGGAATTGTTTCTAAGCCAATTAAAGCAGATGCTCTAAAACGACGTTCTCCAGATACTAACTGGTATTTGTTAAATGCTATTTTACGAACAGTTATTGGTTGTATAACACCCAGTTCTTTAATAGAAGAAGCTAATTCACGAAGTGATTCGTCGTTGAACTTTGTTCTTGGTTGAAATGGGTTTACTTCAATTCTGTTTAGCTCTAATTCTACAATATTTCCAACAACTTTGTCTGCATTTTTGTCTTGTGCAGATGTAATATCGTTACTTGGGTCTTTCAAAAGTGCCGAGAGCCCTCTACCTAGCGCCTGTTTTTTTGTTGCCTTAGCCATTATGCTTCATTTTTTGTAATAACTTCTTTAGCCAAACTTAAGTAATTCGTTGCTCCTTTACTACTCACATCATAGTTAATTATGCTTTCGCCATAACTTGGTGCTTCTCCCAAACGTACATTACGCTGAATAATGGTTTGAAATACCATATCGGTAAAATGTTTTTGAACTTCTTCTACCACTTGATTAGACAATCGTAATCTCGAATCGTACATCGTGAGCAATAAGCCTTCAATATCTAAGGCTTCATTATGTATTTTTTGCACGCTTTTAATGGTATTCAATAATTTCCCAAGACCTTCTAATGCAAAATATTCACACTGTATAGGAATGATTACCGAATCGGATGCTGTTAATGCATTCAACGTTAAAAGCCCTAATGATGGTGCACAATCTATTAAAATATAATCGTAAGCAGATTTTAAATGCGTAATCGCTTTTTTTAGCATGTACTCACGTTGTTCCTTATCAACCAGTTCAATTTCTATGGCGACTAAATCTATATGTGCTGGAATAACATCTACGTTAGGTGAGTTAGATGGTATAATACATTCTTCGGCAGAACAGGTATGCTCTAAAAGTTGATATGTACCAAGTGAAACATTTTCAACATCAATGCCTAATCCTGAGGTTGCATTCGCTTGAGGGTCGGCATCTATAAGTAGGACTTTTTTTTCTAAAACGCCAAGTGAAGCAGCTAAGTTTACCGAGGTGGTTGTTTTTCCAACACCTCCTTTTTGATTAGCGATTGCTATTATTTTACCCATTGATTGATTTGGTTTTTACTCGATAATCGAGATTTTAATATATCGAAGATTATTACGAAAATAATACACTTTTCCTTTAATGCCTCGAATAGTTAAATCGAGGTAGTTTATAAGCAGTAAAAATACAAT
>CALZKX010000185.1 GCA_945788155.1 uncultured Flavobacteriaceae bacterium | reverse complement strand
TCCATAATATAGATGTGTTACATGTACATTATGCCATTCCACATGCGTATGCAGCCTATATGGCTAAAAAGATGCTACATGAAGAAGGTATAGAATTGCCTATTGTTACAACACTTCATGGAACTGATATTACCCTTGTTGGGAGCCATCCGTTTTATAAAACTGCAGTAGAGTTCAGTATCAATAAATCGGATGCTGTGACTTCTGTGTCCCAAAGTTTAAAAGATGACACTTTAAGGCTGTTTAATATTAAAAACGATATTCAAGTGGTGCCAAATTTTATTGATTTAGAAAGACATACAAACCATTTTACAGACTGCCAAAGAGCGATGTTGGCAAACGAAAACGAAAAAGTAATCACCCATATAAGTAATTTTAGAAAGGTAAAGCGTATTGATGATGTAATCCATATTTTTAATAACATTCAAAAAGAAATACCTGCAACATTGATGATGGTTGGCGAAGGCCCAGAAAAAGAACCTGCTGAGAAGCTTTGTGAAAAATTAGGAATTGAAGATAAGGTGAAGTTTTTAGGAAATAGTAGCGAAATAGATAAAATACTCTGTTTTAGCGATTTATTTTTATTACCATCACAAACCGAGAGTTTTGGTTTGGCAGCTTTAGAAGCGATGGCATCTGGAGTTCCAGTAATATCTAGCAATACAGGAGGAATACCAGAAGTAAATAAACATGGTGTATCTGGATTTTTAAGCAATGTTGGCGATATTGACGATATGACCAAAAATGCATTAAAAATACTAACAGACGAAGCTGTTTTAAAACAATTTAAAGAAAATGCATATACCAAATCTAAGCAATTTGATATTCATACCATAGTACCTTATTACGAAAATATTTATAGACAAGCATTAACACGATGTGTGTCCTTATAATAACAAAAGCACCATAACAGGTGCTTTTTTGCGATACTTTTTTCAAACTAAAATTGATAACGAATTCCTAACGCAATATCAAAGTCTAAATCATCATTAATATCTCCAAAACCAAGTTCTGGTCTAAAGTCTAAAGATATAAGTAAGGGAATATCAAAATCATATTCTATACCAATATTTCCAGCGACTAATAGGGAAGTACTACTGTCGTCCACTCCAGGTGCTACACTATCCAAGCTATACGAGGCAAAACCACCTCCAGCACCAACATACCAGTTAAAGTTTCCGTCAAGTGGATTGACCCATTGGTATAACCCAATGGCTCTTAATGCACTATAGTTTTTACCGTCTCTCCAACCCAAGCCAAATTCAATTCTATTGGTATCGCTTAAACCAAGTTGATAGGAAATTTCAGCGCCAAAACCATCGCTATCACCTAGTCGTAATCCAATAGCATGATCTGAGATATCTTGTGCTTGCGCATTAAATGATATTACTGCAATTATTAACAAAGCTATTTTTTTCATATTGATTAATGTTTTTTATGTTAAAGATGTACTATTTTATGTATTGCTACAATAATTTTAAAGTCTAACGTATTATATATTAAATTATTGAAGATTTTTATATTTTTTGTTAAATAGTCATAGAAAAAACTCTAGTTTCAGGTTTGTTGGCAAGTAATCTTAAATCAAAAGCCATGCATACATTTCTTAAAAACATACGTCCTTTTTCATTTACTTTTACATAATTTGGAGTTACTTCAATGATATCATCAATTTGCATTTCTTTTAATCTATTCATGATATCTAATTTTACGTTATCGCCCAACCCTAAAGTCCAATGGGTTTCTAAGTGGCACATAAGATTAAGTATGTGCTTTCGTATTATTAAATCTTCTTCAGTTAGTAAATGACCTCTAAAAACAGGAATATTACCATTGTTTACTCTAGCGGTATATGCTTCTACAGTTTTTTCATTTTGAGCAAACGCATACCAAGAATCGCTAATTGAGGACATTCCAAGTCCAACCATTAATTGAGTTTTACCAGCAGTGTAGCCCATAAAATTTCTATGTAAGTACTTGTTTTCGATGGCTTTATAAAGTGAGTCTGAAGGTAATGCAAAATGGTCCATACCAATTTCTACATAGCCATTATCAAAAAACAATTGTTTGCCAAGTTCATATAAATGTCGTTTTTCGCTGTCTTTAGGCAAGTCGTTTTCATCAAATCCACGTTGTCCCACACCTTTAATCCATGGTACATGTGCATAACTGTAATACGCAATTCTATCAGGTTTTAGGTCTATAGTATGCTTTATGGTGTTTCTAATACTTGTTTCTGTTTGAAAAGGTAATCCAAATACCAAATCATGACTTATTGATGTATAGCCAATATCTCTAGAAGCTTCGTGTACTTTTTTAACTTGCTCGTAGCTTTGAACTCTATTTATGGCTTTTTGAACCACAGGGTCATAATCTTGTACTCCAAAACTGTTACGTCTAGCTCCTAAATCATAAAATGTTTGTAATTGCTTATTTGATGTGAAATTTGGGTGACCTTCATAGCTTAATTCAAAATTTTCATGTTTTGTTGCTGTTTCAAAAATACCATTAAGGAGTTTGCTTAAATTTTCAGAAGAAAAAAAAGTAGGTGTACCTCCTCCTAAATGTATTTCTTTAATTTGTGGTTTTGTATCGAATAGTTTTAAATAAAGATTCCATTCTTTTAAAACAGTATCTATATATGGCGTTTCTACTTCATGTCTTTTTGTAATTCGTTTATGGCATGCGCAAAACGTACAAAGACTTTCACAAAAAGGTAAATGAATATAGATGCTTATACCTTCATTGGGATTGGATTCGTTAAAGGAACGTTTTACAGTTTGCTTCCAATCATCAATTGCAATTCCTTCCTTATCCCAAAAAGGGACAGTAGGATAGCTCGTATAACGAGGTCCTGGAATATTATATTTTTGAATTAGTTTTGAATTCATACTACTCTTTATATTCCTTAACGGCACTTATAAACGCATCGACATTTTTTAAAGGAATGTTTGGTAAAATACCATGCCCTAAATTAACAATGTATTTATCTTTTCCAAATTCATTAATCATTTGCGTTACCATTTGTTTAATAACATTAGGAGGTGATAATAGTCGTGAAGGGTCAAAATTACCTTGTAATGTTATTTTATTATTTGTTAGTTGTCTTGCAACTTTAGGACTTATTGTCCAATCTACTCCTAAAGCAGAAGCATTGCTATTAGCCATGTCATTTAATGCAAACCAGCAACCTTTTCCAAAAGCAATAACTGGAATCTCATCTTTAAGGGCTTCAATAATTTGATTTATATATTGCCATGAAAACTCTTTATAATCGGTTGGAGATAGCATACCTCCCCAAGAATCGAACACTTGTACAGCATTAACACCAGCTTTTACTTTTTGTTTTAAATAGGCAATGGTTGTATCTGTAATTTTTTGTAGTAATTTATGTGCAGCAACAGGGTTAGTAAAACAGAATGCCTTAGCTTTATCGAAGTTTTTACTGCCTTGACCCTGAACGCAATAGCATAAAATAGTCCATGGAGAGCCTGCAAAACCTATTAGTGGAATATCATCATTAAGCAATTCTTTGGTAGCTTTTATGGCATTGTAAACATAATCTAGTGCTTGTGTAACATCAGGTACAATAATATTTTCTACATCTTGTGGCGTACGAACTGGATTTGGTAAATATGGGCCAAAATTTGGTTTCATTTGCACCTCAATATTCATTGCTTGTGGAACTACTAAAATATCACTGAATAATATTGCAGCGTCCATTCTGTATCTACGAATAGGTTGTACTGTTATCTCGCTAGCAAGTTCAGGAGTTTGACAACGTGTAAAGAAATCGTATTTTTCTTTTATCGCCATAAATTCTGGAAGGTAACGTCCTGCTTGTCGCATCATCCAAACTGGTGGACGTTCTACATTTTCGCCTTTTAATGCCCTTAAAAATAAATCGTTCTTTATCATTCTTTATAGTTTAGATACAGCTTTCATTCCTGCATCTATTGCTTTTTTTAGTGTTTGTAAATCGTTGTTATTAATTGCAGTAGAAACAAACCATGCTTCAAATTGAGAAGGAGGTAAAAAGACTCCTTGTTTTATCATTTCCCAGAAAAAGACTTTAAATTTTTCGGTATCGCTTGTTTGGGCAGTAGCAAAGTTAGTAACATCGTTTTCTGTAAAAAATGGATTTATCATCGATCCAAATTTATTAACCTTAATTGCTATATTGTGTTTTTTTGCTGAAGTAATTAAACATTCTTCTATAAATAAAGCACTTTCTTCTAGT
>CALZKX010000184.1 GCA_945788155.1 uncultured Flavobacteriaceae bacterium | reverse complement strand
ATGGAAGGAAACCTTTGCAGATGTGGTACTTATGTAAGAATTAAACAGGCAATTAAAACAGCATCGAAGCTTTAAACTAAGAAATCATGACAAAAGTAAAAACACAATATAACCGTCGATCATTTATAAAAGTATCTGCTGCTGCAGGTGGTGGGATGCTTATAGGATTTAGTTGGTTAGCAGGATGTATTTCTGATACTAAAGTTGAAGAAATTACAGTTCCAAATGAGTGGTTTGATATAAATGGGTATATCAAAATAGGAGACACAGGCTTGGTTACCATATATTCGCCTAACCCTGAGATTGGTCAAAATGTAAAAACTTCTATGCCAATGATTGTAGCCGAAGAACTAGATGTTGATTGGAAGAATGTCGTTGTTGAACAAGCGCCTTTAAATACTGGATTCTATCAAAATCAATTTGCTGGCGGAAGCTTATCTATTAGATTGAGTTGGAACGCTTTAAGAATGGCTGGTGCTACTGGTAGAAGAATGTTATTGGAAGCAGCCGCAAAAGAATGGGGAATACCTGTTTTAGACTTAACTGCAACTCAAGGAATTATCAAGGAAAAAAATGGAGAACGAACCATTACATATGGAGAAATAGCTTCAAAAGCTGTCGGTATTAAAATTCCTGAAGAAGTTGAACTTAAAGAAACAAAAGAGTTTAAATTAATAGGCACGAGTGTTAAAAATGTAGATGCAAATAAAATTGTTACTGGCAAACCTCTATTTGGTTTAGATTTCAAAAGGGTAAATATGCAACTCGCTATGATACAGCATCCACCTGCTTTTGGCATGAAAGTAAAAGATTTCAATGAAGAAGAAATTAAAAGAATGCCAGGAGTAAAAGATGCTTTTATTATAGATACAGCTATTAAAGAACCTAGTTGGTCTGATGAAAAAGGCTTTTTACAACTTATAGCAATTGTTGGAGATTCCACTTGGCAACTAATGAAAGCCAAAAGAGCCATTAAAGCCAATTGGGAAGTTATAAGTGAGATGGAAAATTCAGAAATGCATTTAAAGAATTTAGAAGATGCCATTAAAACAGGTAACGTTGAAGAGAGCAGGAAAGATGGCAATCCAGATGAGGCGTTTAAGAATGCTGCTAAGGTGATAGAACGCACATATAGTTCGCCATTCCTTGCCCATAACACGATGGAACCCATGAATTTCTTTGCTAATGTTACTAATACATCTGCTGAACTTATTGGCCCAACACAAACACCAGAAGCACTTGAAGGTTCTGTTTCTAAATTACTCGACATGCCAATTGAGAATATTACTGTTAATATGACCCGAATGGGTGGCGGCTTTGGTAGGAGACTTTATGTGCATTTTGGAGTGGAAGCAGCAGCTATTTCAAAAAAAATAGGCGCACCAGTAAAGCTTATTTATACTAGAGAAGATGATATGACTCAAGGAACATATAGACCAGCTTATCAATCTAATTATAAAGCAGGATTAGACGAAAACAACAATTTAATAGCTTTTTCAGTAAAAGGCTCTGGTTTACCTGAAGGCTCTGTTTTCCCTAATCGTTTCCCAGCAGGTACAGTTGATAATTATTTAGCTGAGAAAGTAAATGCTAAAACAAATATTACTACTGGAGCATGGCGAGCTCCAAGATCTCACTTTACGGCTGGAGCAGAACAATCATTTCTAGATGAAGTAGCTGAAATGGCAGGAAAAGACCCTATTGATTTTCGATTAGAATTATTTGACCGAGCTATTAAAAATCCAGTTGGAGAAAAGCATGAATATGATGCTGAGCGTTATGCTGGTGTTCTGAAATTGGTGAAGGAAAAATCAAATTGGGGTGAAACCGGACCTCATATTTATCGTGGTGTGGCAGCCTATTTTTGTCATTCAAGTTATGTTGCAGAAGTTGTAGATATGGTTTTGGATAATGGTTATCCAAAAATCAAAAAAGTTTGGTGTGCTGTAGATTGCGGTATTGTAGTAAATCCAGATGCTGCTAAAAATATGGTTCAAGGCGGCGTTATTGATGGAATAGGACATGCTATGTATAGCCAATTAACTTTTAATAATGGAGCTGTAAATGAAAATAATTTTGATAGATATCAATTGATGCGCCATTCTCAAGCACCAGAAGACATAGAGGTTTTCTTTGTTGATAATGATATTGCACCAACAGGTTTAGGAGAACCAGGACTACCACCAGCAGTTGGAGCATTGGCAAACGCACTCTATCAAGCAACAGGGCAACGATTAACAAAGCAGCCTTTTGCAAATCAGATTGTAGCTAAAGAATTTCTCGATTAAAAATAGTTAACAACCTGAGTTTGATATAAGAATTTAATTAATTGAAAATCAGTAAATTAAATAGTGTTTTTTATTAATATGTCACCTCGAGCGCAGTCGAGAGGTTAATTTAAGATGAAAAACACAAGGTCTCGACTTTAGCCTGTCTTGAGCGATAGTCGAAAGGCTCGACCTGACAATAGTGGTATTTACAAAAATATAGTAAGGAAGTTATATCGAACTTACGTTAACAAATTGATTTTATGACACACGAATTTAAAGACATAGTAAAAGCCCATCTTAAAGCAAAACAAGATGAACTAAAAACGGTTTTGGTAACCGTTGTTGCTTTAGACGGGTCCTCATATAGAAAACCAGGTGTTCGTATGCTTATTATTGAAGATAATGAAATGATTGGCGCTATAAGTGGAGGTTGTGTTGAGAAAGATATTTTACAACAATCACAATCGGTTTTTAAAGATGGAATCTCTAAAATGATGACTTACGACGGTCGTTATCGATTGGGATGCGAAGGTGTTTTATATATCCTATTGGAAGAATTTAAGCCTAATGAAGCCTTTTTTGAAGTATTTGAAAATTGCCTAAAATCTCGTGAAGCATTTGTAATTGCATCTAATTACCTTAAAAAAGAAGGCACTTTTCAAGGTATTGGAAGTGCTGCAGAAATTAATGGAAAAAACTATTGTCTTTCAAAAAAACCCAAAACTAATATTACATTATTGCAGTTTAACCAAACAATGCCTCCTTGTTTTAAACTCATGATTTTTGGAACCGAACATGATGCAGTAAAGCTGTGCCAACTAGCAAGTTTTAATGGTTGGGAAGTTACAGTTGTTTCCGGACCTTTAGAATCTAAAACCATAAAGAATTTCTCTGGAGCCACAGCCTTTTACTCGGTATCGCCAGACGATTTGGAGTTGAAATCCATAGACAATGAAACAGCCATTGTTTTAATGTCGCATAATTTTGCGAACGATTTAAAATATCTTTTGGAGCTAAAAGACACAAAACCTGTGTACATTGGTATGTTGGGCCCTTTGCATAGAAGGGAAAAATTATTGTCACAGTTTCTGGAATATTGTCCAGACATCGATGAACAGTTTTTAGAACTTATTTATGGACCTGCAGGCTTAAATATTGGCGCGGAAACACCTCAAGAAATTGCCATTTCCATACTTTCAGAAGTACTATCTGTTATAAGAAAGCAAACGCCTATTTTTTTAAAAGCGAAGACAGGAGGGATTCATACATAAAAGACCAAGTTTTGTCTAAAAAAAACATAGCTACTTTAATAATGGCAGCAGGAAGCTCTTCTAGAATGGGAACTCCTAAGCAGTTATTGCCTTGGAAAAACGCTACGTTAATTGAAAATGTCATCGCAAAAGCATTGCAACTAAATACCTCTAAAACCCTAGTGGTTCTTGGAGCCAATAAGGATGTAATCATTAAAAAAATAGCATCTTATCCAATTGAAGTTGTTCATAATAAAAAATGGCACAAAGGTTTAGGAAACTCGATTGCTTTTGGAATAAATCATATTCTAAGCACTTATAAGGCTGAAGCTGTTCTTATAGTTTTGGCAGACCAGCCGTTAATAAAGGGTTCTTATTTAGAAGAAATGCTAGATATTTTTGAAGCGAGTACAGCACAAATTATAGCCACTCGATATCAAAATGGAAAAACAGGAGTTCCTGTATTATTTGATAAAAGTTATTTTGAAGAATTATCTGTTATTGATGGTGATAATGGCGCAAAAGAAATACTTCGGAACTACTCAAATTCAGTTAAAACCTTACTATTTGAAGCTAATGTTTTTGATATTGATACAGAAGAAGATTATAATAAACTATTGAAATCCTAACCTTTACAATCACGAGGAGCGTTGCTATGAAGCCCTTCAGCTGTCATTCTGAGGGAACCGAAGAATCTTATTGAAAAGTAGTATTGAATTTAAAAAAAGATTCTTCATGTCACTGCGTTCATTCAGAATGACAGAACTATCCACCAATAGTAATCATACTCCTGTTTTTACCATGTAAATCAGGCGTTTCAAGTTTCTCTAAAGTATCCATGCCACCACGAATTTTAAATTTGGATTGTACTGCTTTTTGAATCATTGGTGTAATGTCTTTGCCTTCACGAAGTGGTGTTAATAAATCTGATTCGGTAGCCGAAAACAAACAATTTTTTAATCGACCATTGGCTGTTAATCGAATGCGATTACAAGAATCGCAAAACGGATTGGTAACTGAACTTATAATAGCAAAAGAGCCTTTGTAGCCCTCAATTTTATAATTTTTTGAGGTATCGTTAGGTGCATCTTGTAATCGAATTACTTGAGACTTGTCAAAAGATGAATTTACTTTTTCCATCACTTCAGCATACGATACCATTTTTGCTTTGTCCCATTTATTACCATCAAAAGGCATAAACTCAATAAAACGCACTGAAATAGGTAAGTTTTTAGTTAGATTTATAAAATCGATTATTTCATTGTCGTTAAATCCTTTAATTAACACAGCATTTAGTTTTACTTTAAACCCTTCTTGAATGAGTAAATGCATGTTTTTCACCACCTTTTCAAAATCGTTTCGACGCGTAATCTCTTTGAACTTTACAGCATCCAATGAGTCTAAACTC
Source organism: uncultured Flavobacteriaceae bacterium (assembly GCA_945788155.1). Classification (GTDB taxonomy): domain Bacteria; phylum Bacteroidota; class Bacteroidia; order Flavobacteriales; family Flavobacteriaceae; genus Pontimicrobium. Next base: position 397 of record CALZKX010000184.1, on the reverse strand, counting down.
ACATTAAGATTCATGATATTGCATTCTTTAAGCAAGTTAATGTAACGGTCAACAATAACTGCATTTGTGGTCATGGAAAGCTCCACAGGCAATGATGCCAATTTTTTTAAAATAATAGCTACATCGCGCCTTACCAAAGGCTCACCACCTGTTAATCTAATTTTAGTAACACCATGATCTACAAAGGTTTTAGCTATGGAATAGATCTCATCAAAATTCATAATATGAGATTTTGGTGACAATTGAATCCCTTCAGCAGGCATGCAATAAGTACATCGTAAATTGCAGAGTTCGGTTAAGGAAATTCGCAAATACGTATGCTCACGTCCAAACGAGTCTTGTAATATTTTTTTATTTTGTGTCATATACTAATTAACATTTCTAATTACCTACCCTT
>CALZKX010000183.1 GCA_945788155.1 uncultured Flavobacteriaceae bacterium | reverse complement strand
TTACTTTAATTTTTTTAATTTCCCTGCATGAATCTTTTAGTTGCTACTGCTACTCCAATACTTATCGTAATTATCTACATTTATATAAAAGATAAATATGAAAAGGAATCTAAACGTGTTTTATTGGTCAGCTTTATGCTTGGTGCAATTTTAAGCATTGTCATAACTACGCTTTTGTATGTGTTTTTCGATTTGTTTTTACCATTACCCGATAATTACAGTATTTGGCAACAATTTGTAAAAGCTTTTTTTGTGGTTGGTTTAATAGAAGAGTTTAGCAAATATATCATGGTTCGTTATTATGCACAACCTAGAAAGGGGTTCAATGAGCCGTTTGACGGCATTGTATATGCTGTGATGGTTTCTATGGGTTTTGCTGCAGTTGAAAACCTTTTTTATGTCTTGCAAGATGGTATTGAAGTTGCCTTAATAAGGGCCGTTACCGCAATTCCTGCTCACGCAACTTTTGCCATATTAATGGGTTATTACATGGGAAAAGCAAAATTTTCTAACAACCGTATAAAGTGGAATCTTATTGGTTTATTACTAGCTGTTTTATTCCATGGAGCTTACGATTTCTTCTTATTTATAGGCTTTATTCCAGGAATATCCATAGGTGCTTTTATCTCATTAATTATAGGCATTATATTATCCAGACGTGCTATTAAAGCACACCAGGAGATTTCATATTTTAAATAATTAAAAAATAGTTAAAAACATGACTAACTTCATGTTCTTAAACAAAACTTACATTTAATTTTGTAGCTTTAAAAGCTGTCTAATTCACATAAAAAATGAGTAAAACATATACATTGAAAGTAAATTCTGGACATGAATTCAAATTAAAAACTTCTGATGTCCACAATACCGATATTATTAGAATCTCAAAAACTAAACATCACGTACTTCTCAACAATAAATCAATAATTACCGAAACAATAGAATCAGATTTTAAATCGAAATCATATAAAGTAAAAGTTAACAATAATATATACAATATAAACATTAACAATGATTTAGATTATTTAATTAAAAAAATGGGGTTCGAGCTTGGGACCACAAAATTAATTAATGAGATAAAAGCACCAATGCCTGGATTAATTCTTGATATTATTGCAGAGGTTGGTAAAGAAGTGAAAGAAAATGATGCTCTATTGATTCTTGAAGCAATGAAAATGGAGAACATAATCACCTCTCCTCGTGATGGAATCATAAAAGACATTTCGGTTATTAAAGGACATGCTGTTGAAAAAAATGAATTATTAATTGAATTCGAATAACATGAAAAAAATATTAGTTGCCAATAGAGGCGAAATAGCCATTCGTGTGATGCGAACAGCAAAAAAAATGGGAATAAAAACTGTTGCCGTTTTTTCGGAAGCTGATAGAAATGCACCACATGTGCGATATGCAGACGAAGCTGTTTATATTGGCAAAGCACCTTCCAATCAATCATACTTATTGGGCGAAAAAATAATTGAAGTGGCCAAAAATTTACATGTAGATGCCATACATCCAGGTTATGGTTTCTTAAGTGAAAATGCTCACTTTGCAGAGTTATGCGAAAACAATAACATCACGTTTATTGGTCCAAAATCTAAAGCCATAAAAATCATGGGAAGCAAACTTGCAGCCAAAGAGGCGGTTAAAACTTATAATATTCCTATGGTTCCAGGTATTGACGAAGCCATTACGGATGTTAAAAAAGCAAAAGAAATCGCAAACGAAATAGGGTTTCCAATACTAATAAAAGCCTCAGCAGGTGGAGGCGGAAAAGGGATGCGTATTGTTGAAAAAGAAAGCGAACTAGAATCGCAAATGAATCGTGCCATTAGCGAAGCCACTTCAGCTTTTGGTGATGGTTCGGTATTTATTGAAAAATATGTGACCTCGCCTCGTCATATAGAAATTCAAGTGATGGCTGATGGTTATGGTAACGTGTTGCATTTTTTTGAACGCGAATGCAGTATTCAACGACGACATCAAAAAGTAGTTGAAGAAGCTCCTTCATCAATCTTAACACCAGAATTACGTGCAGAAATGGGAGAAGCTGCCATTAATGTGGCACGTTCTTGTGATTATTTAGGTGCAGGAACTGTAGAGTTTTTAATGGATGCCGATCATAATTTCTATTTTCTAGAAATGAACACGCGATTACAGGTGGAACATCCTGTAACTGAATTGATTTCTGGTGTGGATTTGGTAGAGCTTCAAATTAGAATAGCTCGTGGAGAAGCGCTTAAAATAAAACAAGAAGATTTAAAAATTAATGGTCATGCTTTGGAATTACGTGTGTATGCCGAAGATCCTTTAAACAATTTTTTACCAAGTGTTGGCACGCTTGAAACCTACAAATTACCTATTGGAAAAGGAATTCGTGTGGATAACGGATTTGAAGAAGGTATGGAAATCCCTATTTATTACGACCCAATGCTTTCTAAATTAATCACCTACGGCAAAACACGTAATGAAGCCATACAATTAATGCTACATGCTATTGAAAATTACCATATTGAAGGTGTTCAAACCACGTTACCTTTCGGAAAGTTTGTTTGTGAACATGACGCTTTTGTTTCAGGAAATTTTGACACGCACTTTGTTAAAAATTATTATTCTCCAGAAAAATTATTAGAACAGCATAAAGAAGAAGCTGAAATTGCAGCACTCATAGCCTTAAAGCAATATATAGAAGACCAGCAACTTTTACGATTACCAAATTAAGTAAACAGTATCAGTTTACGGTTTTATTATCACATCAAGCCTTTCGACTGTCGCTCAAGACAGGCTAAAGTCCAGATGATTTAAAAGCTAAAAATGAGAAGATTATAAATAGCATACCTATTAAACTATAAATGTCACACTTGCGCAACCAAAGTGTATCAAATACAAAAAATATGGACTCAAAAATAAAAACCCTCAACGAAAAACTTCAAAAATCCTATATAGGAGGAGGCGAAGTACGTATTAAAAAACAACACGCAAAAAAGAAGCTTACTGCACGCGAACGTATCAATTATCTTATGGACGAAGGCTCTTTTGAAGAAATAGGCACTTTAGTAACGCATCGTACCAAAGATTTTGGGATGGAAAAACAGAAATTTTATGGTGATGGTGTCATCACTGGCTATGGTACTATTGATGGACGCTTAGTGTATGTATTCGCTCAGGATTTTACTGTTTTTGGAGGTTCATTATCTGAAACACATGCTGAAAAAATCTGTAAAATTATGGATATGGCTGTAAACGTTGGTGCTCCATTAATTGGGCTTAATGATTCTGGTGGTGCTCGTATTCAAGAAGGTGTACGCTCTTTAGGTGGTTATGCCGATATTTTTTACAGAAACGTACAGGCTTCTGGTGTCATTCCTCAAATTTCAGCGATTATGGGACCCTGTGCTGGTGGCGCAGTATATTCGCCAGCGATGACAGATTTTACAATCATGGTACAAGACACAAGTTATATGTTTGTTACTGGTCCAAATGTGGTTAAAACTGTTACAAATGAAGAAGTCACTTCGGAAGAACTTGGTGGTGCATCGACCCATTCCGCTAAATCTGGTGTGGCACATAAAACCTCAGCCAATGATGTAGAATGCCTTGAAGATGTAAAAATACTATTGAGTTATTTGCCTCAAAGTAATCGTGAAAAACCTAGTGACCTTACTTATGACTTAAAAGCTGAAATTAGGGACAGCCTCTCCTCTATTGTACCAGATAACCCAAATAAACCTTACGATATGCAAGAGGTTATTAAAGGGATTATTGATAAGAATACCTTTTACGAAATACATAAAGATTATGCCGAAAACATTATTGTTGGTTTTGCACGCTTAGGTGGGAAAAGTATCGGTATAATTGCCAATCAGCCCATGTTTTTAGCTGGTGTTTTAGATGTGAAAAGCTCTAAAAAAGCAGCTCGATTTGTGCGCTTTTGCGATTGTTTTAATATTCCAATGTTGGTACTGGAAGATGTGCCAGGGTTTTTACCAGGAACAGATCAGGAATGGAATGGTATTATTGTAAATGGTGCTAAATTACTCTATGCGTTTAGTGAAGCGACTGTACCAAGAGTGACTGTTATTACCAGAAAAGCGTATGGAGGCGCTTACGATGTAATGAACTCTAAACATATTGGTGCAGATATGAATTTCGCATGGCCAAGTGCCGAAATTGCAGTTATGGGAGCCAAAGGTGCTGCCGAAATTATTTTTAAACGCGACATTAAATCTGCTGATGATCCTGAAGCTAAATGGAAAGAAAAGGAAGCAGAATATGCTAATCTATTTGCAAACCCTTATAGTGCTGCCGAACGCGGTTTTATAGATGAAGTTATTTTACCTGAAGATACACGTCGTAAATTATTAAAAGCATTCTCAATGTTAGAAAACAAGCAAGTAAATAAACCTAAACGTAAACACGGAAATATCCCTCTTTAAGTAAAAACACGACCATAATAATTTAAATCAACAATTTCGCCTTTTGTTGTTCTGTAATCTTTTCTAATAGTACCTTCAAGCTCAAAACCATTTTTTAAAATTACAGCAATACTACCTTTATTTCTAATACTTGCCCTGCATAAAAGTTTAATGAATTTATATTCTTGAACTATATGGTCTATGACTAAACTTGTTGCTTTAGAAACAATGCCTTTACCTTCGTATTGGTGGTCTATAAATGACCCGAGTTCTGCTTTTGGAACATTTAAATCTATGTTTTTTACATCTACTAAACCCACAAATGCATTGGTATGCAAATCTGTTATCATATAAGGCAAGTAACTTAAATCCTTTATACGAAGTTGGATTTTTTTGCAATAGTTTAAAGTGTCTTGTAGCGTTAATGTTTTAGAAACAGTCCCAGCAAAGAAATCCTCTAACCGTTGCCTATTAGCGTCTATTAACTTGAAGAAAGCTTTGCCATCATTAGCCTCTAATAGAGATATCTTATAATTATCAAATGTCATATTATTCAGGGAACTTACTTTTATCCAATCCTGGAACGATGCGAAGGGCATTTTTGTAGTACACTTTTTTAAGAACTTCATCGTCAAGATCCAATCCATACATTGGCCAATAGGCATGGTATTTTTTATGGTAAGGAAAATATTCATCGGCACTTTCAAGTACTCTAAAATAAGTAGGGAATTCTTCTGGTTTCCAGCTATCTTTTCCAAATAACACACGATCTTGATATTTGGTAATAAACGCTTTAGCAAAACGTGGTTGCCTTCCCAATTCGGCAATAATGGCTCCTATACCAACATTCATGTTTGGCATTTGGTCTAGTAGTTTGGCGAGTTTTCCTAAATCATTAGCCAACCAACTCATGTGTGCACTTATAAATAGCGTGTTAGGATGCTTTTTAATGATACTATACTGTTCGTTCATTATTTGTTGAAAAGGTGCAGGATCGGTATCTGTACGTTTACGTCGTGGATGTGTTTTGAGTTCTAACCAACGCTCATTATCACCATCAAACTCATCCCAAAACGAGGCAGGATCTGCTGAATGAATTAATACTGGAATACCTAATTCTCCACATTTTGCCCAAATTGGGTCCAGCCTTTTATCGTTAATTGCGAGTCTATTTCCTTGTGCATCTTTATTACGCAATCCTAAACTTTTATAAACTTTTAAGCCTCGAGCACCATTTTTAACATCTTGTTCTAATTGCGCAACCATTTTTTCTGTCCAGCCCTTAGCACCAGCTCCTTCAAAATTTATGTTTGCAAACACTACAAATCGATTTGGAAAATTAGTGGCAATATTTTTAACCGATTGCACTAGTTGATCTCCAGTACGACCACTTAAATTAACCATGATTCCCATATTTAATTTATCCATATCTGCAACAACGGAAGTTAAATCTTGTGTTGGCATTCTGTATTGATGTCCATGAACATCGATAAATGGAAATTTAGCTCTAAAAATACTATCACCAGGAACAACTAGGGTGGATTTAGGATTGTACTCTTCAAAAGACATTTCTTGAGCGTGAGTGATTGCTATAATACAAAAAGCAAAACTTAAAACGAAGTAGTGTTTAAAATTCATAATGTTAATTTTACAATGATAAAGGTAAAAATTTGTTTGAGCTTATTTGATAATTTATGAAGGCTTTAACGAATTAACTTTCTAGTTCTTGAATCATCAAGTTAAAATCATATTGCAAATCTTCGTGAATTTTTACAATGGCTTTTTGAGCTAATTCCAGTTGCTTATTGTATGTATTAGTCAATACAGTATTTCGCTTATAAGATGGTCTCATTTTACTAAGTTCTTTACAGAAATATATAAGTAATTCTGCCTCGGTTTCTTTTTTCTTGGAATAGCGTATAAATCGTTTTGTTTGTCGTAATATTTTACGAACACTTTTTTTAATATAATGAAAATTGGTAGCAGTTATCTCTTGAAACGCACTTAATATATAGCCTTTAACGCTTTCTATGTAAGCTGTTTCATTTTCCGATTCGAACACTAAATAGGTTAAAAGTTCTTTAGACTCTAGTTTAAAACGCGCCATTGTCAAACAATACTCCATGAGTTGATCTTGTGAACGATATTTTAGTTCCTTCTTAAGTTCGGTAATAGTGGCTGGTTTCATATTTTATATGCTTACAAATCTAATAAGCGTCTGTGATAATTTATTTGTCCTAAATGATAAGCTAAATGTGTTGTAAGATGCACCAGGAAATAGCCAGTCGTCATATAATCTTCAAAAACCTTTCTTTTGTATTCCTTTTCTAAATCCTCGGGAGTTAACTTAGCTAATGTATTTTCCACAATTATCATAACCTCATCTACTTGATTTAATAACTCAGTTCTAGGAGTATTTTTTAAAGAAAACTCTAAATCACGCTGCCTTATATACCCAGAATCCCCAAGAGTGGCACCAATATAAGTATTAAGGTTACCTACAATATGTAAACATAAGTTTCCTGCACAATTAGAAATAGCTTTGTCAACAACCCATAAATTGGTTTCACTGTTATATAATTCTATCTCTGCCTTCAATTTATTTAGGTCTCGATTAAATATTTTGATTAAAGTGTCTAATAACATGCTGTGGTTTTTAAAAAATTACAATATTAATTAACCATTACAACTTGAGAGTTATACATAAACGATTCTTTAAATCGCTTAATTTTTGCATCAAAACTCTTAGCAAAAATCACATATTGACATTTATTTATACTCTCTGAAATTCGATTAATATCCTGAAAGTTATTACTAATAGTTGTGAACTCAGCATCTTCAACAATAAATAATTTTAACTGACTCAAATTAATACTATTAAGTAGAAACAATTTATTTAAACGCTTAGGTGTAGCGATAATCACATCGACTCCAACATAGATTTCATCACGCTGTGCATCAACGCTATGCTCCTCATAAGCACAATACACACGTAAATTTGTTTGCCTTGTAAATACCTTAAATGTATCTCTTAAAGCTAGAGCTTCTTGTTTGTTCTTAACAACAATAATAGCTCGTGGAACATCTTCAAATGCTTTTCCATTTAACTTTTGGATGACACTTAGTACTAATGTTGTTGTTTTTCCTGAACCTTCAGGCGCAATACCAAATACATTTACGCCACTTTTTATTCTTGGTAAAATTACTTTTTGAAAACCTAAAGGTGCTTCAAATTGTAAATTCTCCATTGTATTTTTTAAAGGATCTATTAATTTTTTAAAAGACAAATCTCCAATTTTAATATGCAATACAAATGTAACAATATAAATAGAGCATATTGGTAATAAGTTTTAATGTACTCAATAGAATTAAATTACATTTGCACAATGCAAAACAAGCAAACTTTTAAATTTGAATTTGTGGCATTAATGGCCTCTTTAATGTCTATCGTTGCTCTTTCAATTGATGCGCTATTACCTGCGCTTCCAGAAATAGGTACTGTATTTAATGTTAAGAACCCAAATGATAATCAGTTGTTAGTCACCATGATTTTTTTGGGTTTAGGTTTTGGTCAGCTTATTTTTGGTCCTTTATCAGATAGTTTTGGAAGAAAACCAATTGTTTACATTGGGTTTTCTCTTTTTGTGTTTGCTACCTTAATTTGTGTCACAACCAAAAGTTTTGAAATGATGATTTTTGGTCGTGTTCTACAAGGAGTTGGACTAGCCTCACCTAGAACATTGAGCATTGCTATGATTAGGGATTCGTACAGTGGCAATTATATGGCAAAAGTACTCTCTATTGTTGTGATGGTATTTATTTTGGTACCAGTTATTGCACCTACTCTTGGGCAATTTTTATTAAACTTTTATAATTGGGAATCTATTTTTTATGTAAACCTAGCATTTGGTGTGGTTGTTATGTTTTGGTTTTGGAGGCGCCAAGATGAAACATTGAGTGATAAAAACCGCATAAAGTTCACACCAATGTTATTTTTTAATGGTGCCAAGGAGTTTATAAAACATAAAAATGCCGTTGCATTTACATTGGTTTCAGGTTTTATTACTGGCTCGTTTATGGTGTATTTAAGTACTGCACAACAAATCTTTGAACAGCAATACAATTTGGGAGATAAATTTCCATATATCTTTGCAAGCTTAGCGATTGCTGTTGGTTTAGCAACTTTTTTAAATAGTCGCTATGTAGTGAAATTTGGTATGTGGCGCATTGCTTATCTTGGGACAATTGCTTATTGTGCAATTTCTGTTTTGTATGTGGTTTTATTTTGGTCTGGTATTAATCCTAGTTTTGAGGTACTTATCACTTTCTTTGCTTTGCAGTTTTTTGCTATTGGTTTTTTATTTGGAAACTTGCGCTCATTGGCTATGCAACCTTTAGGTCATATTGCAGGAATTGGCGCTGCAATTAATGGCTTTGTTTCTACAGTAATGGCTGTTCCAATAGCAAATTATATAGGTAGTTTTGTATTTGATTCTGTATTACCTCTTTTTATAGGATTTTCTGTATTTGGTTTATTTTCTCTATTAATTTTCCTACGTTTAAAAGTATTACATAAATAATTTATACTATTACTCAGCCAAAACTTAAATCTTTGCTTGATAAGTATATAGATTATAATATCTTCCTTTTTGTGTTATCAATTCCTCATGTGTTCCTTGTTCGGCAATCCTACCATCTTCTATAACCAAAATTTGGTCTGCTTTTTTAATCGTACTTAAACGATGTGCTATAACAATGGTTGTTCTGTTTTTGGTTAGTTCCGATAAACTTTTTTGTATCAAGCCTTCACTTTCGGTATCTAGATTTGAGGTTGCTTCATCTAAAATAATCACTTTTGGGTCTGCTAAAATAGCTCGCGCAATTGCAATACGTTGGCGTTGACCTCCAGATAATTTTACGCCTCTTTCTCCTATTAAGGTTTCTAAGCCATCATCAAAACGATCGGTAAATTCATTTACATAAGCGGCTTTAACAGCATTTTGTAATGCTTCTTCGCTAGCATTTGGTCTTGGGAACATGATATTCTCTCTAATAGTGCCTTCAAATAAAAACTCATCTTGTAGCACAACGCCTAAATGCTGTCTATAACTCTTTAGCTTCACTGCAGATAAATCTTGATTATCTATGGTAATTGTACCAGAATTTGGTTTTAAAAATGTTGCTGATAAACCAGCAATGGTTGATTTACCAGAGCCTGAACTGCCAACTAATGCTGTGACTGTACCTGATGGTGCTTTAAAATTAATATTGTGTAATACTTCTTTGCCTTCTTCGTAAGAAAAAGACACATCATCAAATACAATTTCGCCATTAAGTTGTTCTAACTCAATGATTCGTTCAGTATCATCTTCTTCCGAAGCTAAATTCATTAATTCTTCCGTTCTATCTAATCCTGCAAGGGCTTCTGTTAACTGGCTACCAATATTGCTCATCTGCACTATTGGTGCAATCATAAAGCCTAGAATTAAAGTAAAGAACAAGAATTCACCAGTAGTCATAGCATCATTCATCATATAATAACCACCAATAGCCATAATTCCTGTGGTTGCTACACCAATTAAAAAGGTAGATGAGCTCGTCATTAAAGCAGTCGCTGTTAAACTTTTCTTGACGTTTTGATACAATCTATCTACGCCATTTTCGAACACAATATTTTCTTGTTCTTCAGAATTAAATGCTTTTATAACACGAACACCAGCAAGGGTTTCGGTTAAACGTCCTTTAACTTCTGCATTAATTTTTCCACGCTTTCTAAAAATTGGACGAATATATTTAAACGCTTTTAATGCTATAAATCCGAAAATCGATAGTGGCACAAATACAAATAAGGTCATCCAAGGATTTAAATTAATTAAAATCACTAAGGAAACTATTGCTGTAAACGAACCACCAACCAATTGCACTAATCCAGTACCAATTAAATTTCGTACACCTTCAACATCGCTCATAATACGAGATACCAAGGCTCCAGATTTGGTGTTATCGAAAAAGCTAATAGGTAAGGACAATACTTTTTTTTGGACTTGTGCACGTAACTCACTAATTAAATACTGGGCTTGTACACTTAAAATACGTGTTAGTAAAAATGATGTCACTGCCTGCAACAAAATTGCAGTGAGCACAATGGCAATTAAAGTATATAACTGGCTCGTATCCTTGCTAGGCACGACCTCATCTAGTAATACTTTACTCTGCCAAGGCAATACTAAACCGGATAAGCTTCTAATTACTATTAACAATAAACCAATAAACACTAGATTACGTCTAGGCCAAATAATGGTCTTAAACGCTTGTTTCATGGTGACTTTTGGTTTCTTTTTAACCATGTTTTTTGAGGATTCTTTATAATGTTGCATAATTGGCTGTATAAATTAATGCTACAATATAGTCAATGAATGTGCCATAACATTGAAGTATGACATATTAGCAAATTAACAATTTTAATAGTTAGAGACTATAAAACCCATTAATTAATATACATAGTGCAACAAATTGATTTCCTAACTAAAAAAAGATTAATTTCGTTTTATAACTAGTAGTCAATATTTGCGAATGAAAATAGAATGAATAATTTAACAAAGTCAAAACGCTTTCCAAATTTAACACCAGTTCGTTTTATTTTAGCTTTATTGGTAGTTATATATCATATTGCTCAATTTAGTGAAAATAGAGATTTTCCTTTTTATAACGACTTAGCTATTTTTCATAAAGGAACCGAAGCTGTTTATATGTTTTTTTCTCTAAGTGGATTTTTAATCATTAAGCAACTTTATGATGAAAAAAATAATACAAATTCAATTCATTTAAAGAGTTTTTATTTAAGACGAATATTACGAATATTTCCCTTGTACTATTTAGTTGTTATTATTGGATTTTTATATTATTACCTCGTTTTACCTTTTTTTGGTTTTGAATTTGAAAATAATTATGATTTATTATCTGGAATATTATTGTCGATAACTTTCTTTCCAAATATATTTAGCACGTATTCTCCAGGAGGTATTTTAGAAATTTTATGGTCTATTGGTATCGAAGAACAATTTTACCTTTTTATAGCTCCACTATTTTTGCTATTACCTCTTAAAAGGATGGTATTATTTTTAGGTGGTTTTACAGCTATTTACTTTATAGTATATTTTTCAAAATATATTGATTTTCTTAAAACGTATAATATGCTGTTTTTTTACTTTTCGTTTGGTGGTATTTGTTCCATTTTATTAAGTCAAAATTTTGTTAAAGCTTTTATTAAGAAATTTAGATATCTATTTCTATTAATATTTATCGCATATTTTACTACAGCAATATTTTCAAATAATTTAAATATTATTTACTATAATTTATTTAGTCTAATATTATTTGGTTTAACCATTTCAGCTTTAACAATAAAACCAATTAAAATTCTTCAAAATAAAACAATGGATTATCTTGGAAAAATATCTTATGGTATATATATGTATCATGCTATAACTATGCAACTGGTTGGGTTTATTTATTTAAAAGTAATTTCTAAATTTGGTTTTCATAATACATTTGATGTAATAATTTTAAATTTAACAATAATAGTTCTAACAATTTTAATATCTCATTTTTCGTTTAAATATTATGAAAGTTACTTTTTGAATATAAAACGAAAAGCGAGCATTAAAAGATAAATAAGCATTACCAAAAACAAAATACATTTATCATAAGGTAGCTAGTGAAACTAGTCGATAGGTTATTTTATGATGAAAAATACCTACAAAACATTATCTATAATATCTTGCACAACTTCAGGATTCAATAAGGTACTTGTATCACCTAAATTACTCGTATCGTTGTGTGCAATTTTTCGTAAAATACGACGCATAATTTTACCTGAACGTGTTTTTGGTAAACCTTCGGTAAATTGAATTTTTTCGAGCTTTGCTATGGGCCCAATGTGTTCGGTAATTATTTGGTTGATTTCTTTACGCAAATTATCATGGTTTCTAGATTCGCCAGTGTCTTTTAAAATCACATAACCATATAATGCATTGCCTTTTACATCATGCGGAAAACCAACAATGGCAGATTCTGCGACAGCTGGATGCTCATTAACCGCATCTTCAATAGGTGCTGTTCCTAAATTATGTCCTGAGACTATAATAACATCATCTACACGACCAGTAATACGGTAATATCCAACTTCATCTCGTAAAGCACCATCTCCAGTAAAATACATATTTTCGAAAGCCGAGAAATACGTATCTTTATAACGTTGATGATTTCCCCAAATGGTTCTTGCCATACTTGGCCAAGGATATTTAATACACAAACGACCATCAACTTGATTCCTTTTTATTTCTTTACTGTTTTCATCCATTAAGGCTGGTTGAATCCCAATAAATGGTAATGTTGCATAGGTTGGTTTAGTTGGCGTAGCAAACGGAATTGGTGTAATCATGATGCCGCCTGTTTCGGTTTGCCACCAAGTATCTACAATAGGGCTTTTCTTTTTTCCAATATTATCGTTATACCAATGCCAAGCCTCTTCGTTAATAGGTTCTCCAACAGAGCCTAAAACCTTTAATGATGTTAGGTCATGTTTTTCAACCACTTCTAAACCCTGTTTAGCTAAAGCACGTATGGCAGTTGGTGCTGTATAAAATTGATTTATTTTATGTTTTTCAACAACTTGCCAAAAACGACCAAAGTCTGGGTAACTTGGAACGCCTTCAAACATGACTGTTGTGGCACCATTTGCTAAAGGTCCATATACGATATAGCTATGTCCTGTAATCCAGCCAATATCTGCGGTACACCAATACACATCTTCTTCTTTATATTGAAACACATTTTTAAAAGTATAAGCCGTATAGACCATGTAACCTGCAGTTGTATGTACCATGCCTTTTGGCATTCCAGTAGAACCAGATGTGTATAAAATAAATAAAGGGTCTTCTGCATTCATCACTTCTGCTTTACCTTCAGGTGATGCTTCGTCCAATAGAGGTTGCAACCATTTATCCCGACCTTCTTTCATTGAAATATTAGATTTGATACGTTTAGCAACCAATACTGTTTCAACGCCATGGCAGCTTTCCAAGGCTTCATCAACAATGCCTTTTAAATCTATGGTTTTTGCGCCACGATAAGAACCATCACTTGTAATGACCATCTTGCAATCACAATCGTTAATTCGAGTTGCCAAAGCAGTTGCCGAAAAGCCAGCAAAAACTACTGAGTGTATAGCGCCTATTCTAGCGCAAGCCAAAACCGAAATTGCCAACTCAGGAATCATAGGAACATAAATACAAACGCGGTCGCCTTTTTTGATGCCTTGAGCTTTTAAAACATTGGCAAATTTATTGACTCTTGCATATAATTGATTATAGGTTATGCTTTCGGAAGATTCGTTAGGATTGTTAGGCTCAAATAAAATGGCCGTTTTATCTCCTCGTGTAGCAAGATGCCTATCTATACAGTTTTCGGTAATATTGAGTTGTGCACCTTCAAACCACTTGACTTCTGGTTTAGTAAAATCCCAAGACAATACCTTATCCCATTTTTTTCGCCATATAAAATGTTCTTCGGCTATTTCTTCCCAAAAAACTTCGGGATTCCTAACAGATTTTCTATACACTTGATAATACTCTTCGAGATGTTTTATATGGTAATTGCTCATTCCTACTAATTAATTTTGCATAAATTTATGAGCTAACTAAATTAATAAATTAATGATTAAATGCTGCCTTTTTTTCTGCTGATAAAAACGAAGCTTCGACAACATTATAATTTTTAAGCATTAATGATTGACAGCCTCACCTGCTCCACTTGGTATTCTAATATTCTCAACAATGTCTTGAACGTCACTAGGTGGTGCTTTAGTAAATTTCATCACAACTATTGAAACAACAAAATTGATTATCATTGCTACTGCGCCAAAGCCTTCAGGGGAAATGCCAAACCACCATTCGCTCTTGCCTGGAATAGTATCGTCTAACCATCCAAACTTAAATTTTACGATGTAATACAGCATAATAGCAATACCTACAACCATTCCAGCTACTGCACCTTCTTTATTCATGCGCTTATAGAAAATCCCTAGTACAATGGCTGGAAAAAAAGAGGCTGCTGCTAAGCCAAAAGCCAATGCGACGACTGCTGCGACAAAATCTGGTGGATTAATTCCAAAATAACCTGCAACACATACAGCACCAACAGCTGAAATACGAGCAGCAATCAATTCTCCTTTTTCTGAGATATTTGGGTTATAAACTTTCTTGATTAAATCATGAGAAACAGATGATGAAATCACTAATAACAATCCCGCTGCTGTAGATAATGCTGCTGCCAAACCACCAGCTGCCACTAAAGCAATGACCCAGTTTGGTAAATTGGCAATTTCAGGATTTGCTAATACCATGATGTCTCTGTCAACTACTAATTCATTTTGAGATTCATCAGCAACATACTGAATCAATCCATCGTTGTTTTTATCTGTAAACGTTATGAGTCCTGTGGTTTCCCATTTTTTAAACCATTGTGGTACATTGTTATAAGGTTGATTGGAAACCGTTTCAATCATATTGGTTC
>CALZKX010000182.1 GCA_945788155.1 uncultured Flavobacteriaceae bacterium | reverse complement strand
GTACAACCATAAATATTCCCAATATGGCTGGAAACATTTGATTGGCAAGCATACCAATACCAAAGGCTATTTTTTGTCCCATCGATACTTTATTCATTCTCGTAATACCAGACATACTTTTTGTTTAATTAATAAGCGTTATTGTTTGAATTGCTTTGGGACTAATGGATATATTCGTATTCTTATCTCCTATTGAAATATTAAAGTTATTTGCTTCTGTACTTTGATTAAGAACCACAATCGCAATTGTACCATCCGGATTTTTAGCTGCAGTCACCATTAACTCATCATCTGAGTTTGAAACATCAATAACCTGAGCGTTAGGTCTTATAAAGCGACTAAAATGTGATAAGGTGTAGTAAAGAGGTGTAACATAAACCTCATCGGTATCAGGATTAACAATTACTGGAGCTACACACCAATTTTCAAACCAGTTTGGGCCGCCTTGTCTATCCAATACCATGTTCCAATCTACCCAACCATCTACCCAATTGTTAAGGCTTCCTATAATGTCTCTTGCATATCTGTACACAGGAACATATTTTGGATGTAAATACTTTTGGTCTTCGGGAGCCCAATCCCAACCCCAATCGGTTGCTTCTTTGCTCCAATACCAAGCATCGTCTTGCCATTTTGGCACTTCGGCATCAACACAACCTTCGGTTTCTATTAAATATTTATCTGGTGCTTTATTATAAGCATATTGCAAATCTTCAGGGAAATAATCATAGGTGCTTTCATACCAATGAATAGCTGTTCCTGCAAAGTATTTTGAAGACGCTTCATCTTTAAACATCACATCTACCCATTCTTTTAAACCTGCCCTATTTTGGTCGTAGCCTAAAATTTTAACATTACCATAGCCTTCTGCTTCCAGTTTTGGCCCCAAATAGTTTTGTACAAAATCTGTTTCTTCTTCAGGGGAAAAGTGCATGCTTTCCCAATTATTACCATTTCCATGTGGTTCGTTTACTGGAGTAATTCCCCAAATATCAATACCTTCAGCTTTATAAGCCTCTAAATATTCATTGAAATACAAAGCAAACGTTTTGTAATGCTCTGGCAACAATTTTCCACCTACATAAGATTTGTTGTCTTTCATCCAAGGTGGTGCGGTCCAAGGTGATGCTATTATTTTAAAGCCTTCTTTTGAAATTGCCATGGCTTCTTTTATTATGGGAATAAGGTCATCTCTATCCTCATCAATAGAGAAATTCTCTAAAGTTAAATCGCCTTCAACTGGTGCGTAAGTGTAATTGTTCAATGAAAAATCACAAGACGCAATGTGTGTTCTAGTAAGTGAATAGCGTGCACCTTGTTCGCCGAAATAAGCTTGCAGAATTTTGTCTCTATTAGGTTTACTTAATCGATTTAGCAAATAGGCGGAAGATTCGGTAAACGAGCCTCCAAAACCTGTAATGGTTTGATATTTTTTATCTGGATTGATTGTGATTTCTGATGGGTTTTTTGATGGTGTAAATTCAGAAATTTTAGTCAATTTGTTTCCTGAAGCAGATGTTTCGTAAACTTCGACCTCTAGTTGATTAGAATTACAGCTCATAGATAATCCAATTAATACAATGATATAGTGTTTTAGTTTCATCATCTTCGTTTTAATTATTTGATGATTTATACCTCAGTCTTACAACATCAAAGGTTTTTTTCTTGTTTCTATCAATATCTACTATTCCCCAATATTCTTCATTTGGTGTACCATCGTAAGGTACGCCAGTACTATTTGGAGCAATTCCACCTGTGTCCTGGATATTAGGATTTCCAGCTTTCCACCATCCATCTAAAAATGAAAATAGTGTGACTCCAGAGCCAATATTAGTATTGGCGAAAACGTTGTTTAAAATTTTAGTATTAGCATCGGCTTGGGCTTGTTGGTTTTCACCTTGTTGATAACCTTCATTTGCAATTTTCATGAAACTATCTGCTCCAGCTTCCGATAAATACATAGGTTTACCGCTTAGGTTTTCCCATTGTTTATAAATGGTTTCTGGATTATCCCAACGATACACATTCATTCCCCAAACATCAATGTTGGTTCCTATGGACAAGGCCAAGTCATCAGGTAAATCGCCATGTGCTGTTGTAACAGGATGATTGGTATCGGTTTCGTGAATCAATGCTGCTGCATCATTCATGTCGTTGTACCAGTTCTTTAAATCGCCTTTAAACCATTCGGGATGGTAATTATATTCGTTACCCAGTTCCCACATTAAAATAGCGTTGTGGTTCTTGTATTTTTTAACATAATCTATGAACGTTCCAGATAGTATATCGTAAGGTTCTTTTTTATCGTTATAACCAAAACCTATAATAACTTTTAAGCCCAATTCATCAATTCTGTCGAGAACCTTTTTCTCCTCAATAGGCGCATATACTCTAATGGTATTAATTCCAGCTTCAACCATTAATGCAAGGTCTTGTTCTAAATTATTGAAACTTCTAACAGTGCTTCCTTTAGGAACAGGATGATAACAAATGCCCTTAATTATGTATTGTTTTTCATTCACTAATAGTTGTCTTTTAGAAACAGATACTTTATCAACTTGGGTCTCACTTTTGCATGAGATTAAAGTGATGCATAATAAAACTAATATGTATTGTACTTTCTTATTCACTATTTAATTATTAATAACTTCAGCTTTAGTATTTGGCACCAAAACATCTTTCATGAGTTCTTTTATGTTGCCATTATAAGTTTTAGTAATTGGCTTTCCATTTCTCCCTAATCCTTCAAACACACCTTTATCAACTAAATCCCAAAGGGCATATTTTGCTTTACCATCGATGGTGAACAAGCCGAAATGGTTTTCAGATCCTCTAGGGTTTTCAGCATCTTTCCAATTTTCATCAAAAGCTTCAAAATAGAAACATGAGATACCAGCTTTATTAGTCCAATCGCGTAAATGCTTGTAATAGAGTGCTGCTTTGTATTCATCGGTTGCTCTAGAACCGTTTTTGCCATACAATCCGTTTGATTGAGTCGCCCAACCTGATTCTCCTATATGAATTGGTTTATCAATACCTAAACTATCGATAAAAGATTTTACACTCTCATATTGTGATATGGCATAATTTTTTGCTCTTAGCATTGCAGCATCAATTTTTTGCAAATCGTTATCATATTCAGTAGTATCATTAATCCAATAATCTGGTGAATAATGTGTGTCATGATACGCGTAGGTGTGCATTGAAATATAGTCCACAGATTTAACTAGCTTTACTAAATCTTCCTTATGATAAACTAAATCACCTCCTCCCCAAGCAGCAAAATTATCGGAACTTGTAATCCATAATTGTTTAGGTAATTCGGCTTTATTTTTTAAATTTTGAAGATGATTTACCCATTTTAAAATGATTGAAGGTTCCACAAAGTATTCGGTAGCCCAATGCACCATCCCTTCATTACCAACTGCTAAAACCTTGACGATGTCTGGGTACTGCTTTGTTAGCTTGATAGCCTTTTCAATCTCAATCTTGTTTCCAATCATTTCATCAATATCAGGCATATATCTTTCTCCTTCTTGATTGCGAATCTTTTCTGTTGCTTCAGAAAATGCGTTTTTAGCTTCTATCCAAGCTCCTAACATGACATACATTTCAAAATTAGGGTCTTCTTTTTTGAGTTCAGAAATTGCTATTAAAATGTTTTTTGCATGTGGAAAGTGCACATTATAGGTTCGCAATATTTTAATCCCCATAGCAGCCATAATTTTAAGGTCCTCTTTTATTTCGGGAATAGTAGGCTGTATTTTGCGTGAATTTTCTCGATAAGCACCATAAGAAATTGCCAAATATTCAGGATTACCCAAAATGTCTTTAGCTGATATGTTTATTTGCGACTGCATTAATTGTTCTTTAGTTTGTTGTTTTTTACATGAAAATGCAAGCATAACTGCTAAGGCTAGTAGTATGATGATTGCGTTCTTTTTCATTTTAAAATACTTTGATTGATTCTTATTCTGAGAAGTGTTACTTCTCCAGTTCTCTTGAATATTTTTTCACTTGTAGCAGCATCAATTATTAAATTATCTAATTTTACACTAGTAGTATCGCTTTTAAAAACCTCAGCACTTTCTTTATTTGATATTTCGTAAATGACAGGAACTTGACAATAGGTAAATGCCAATGAGTTTATTGATAGTTCTAAGGATTTTTGTTCCTGAGCTACATCAATATATCTAAATGTTTTTTCTTCCTTTAAAAATTCTCTTTGCCTAAGTAAACAAGGGTCGAATTGCAATTTACCTTCATTGACAAATACACCAAGTTCTCCAAAACGACATATAATATCTTCTTTTACCTGACCTGTCATACCTGGTTGTTGCGCACCTTTTCCTGCAGGTGTATGTGAATAAGGATCTATTGGGAAAGCACCATACAATTTTGGTGGTTTATGCACTCCTATTCCTTCTTGTATTTCGTAATAATGGTCTAATAGTTTCCCTATAAGCTTAGGGCTTTCATTTTTTCTAATAGCTTTTAAACAGCATTCTTGAACGCTCAATAATAGCTTAGAAACCATGTGCCAATAAATCGAGCCAAGACCTTCATAACCGTAAAAAGTACCTGAACGACCTGTAAATGATTTATGGTCAAATATTTCTTCAAAAATATCTAGAACTAACTTTGAATCTGATTTAACAAGTGGTTTGTATTTCGTTTCAGAAAGTATATTCAATGCTTCTTTTAAGTTATTTGCATTTTTAAAATTGCCATTAAAATGATAAGCGCCTTTTATATCTTGCTCAATAATTTGAGTGTTCTTATCAGCCACAAGTTGTTGTAACAAGTTTGATTTTAAAACACGTTCTTTTGGAATTGTATTTCTATTAATAAAGCTTGGTAAATCCTTATTAGGATATAACAAATAACTGTATTGGTCTTCTCTAAACAAAGCACTATACTTCATAGCATCCAATATATCTAGAGCTTTAGCAGAAGATAAACACTTAGAGCTTAACACAGCTACTTGACCTTCAAGCATTTCATTTAAATATGAAATTTTAGCAGATTTGTCATCAACTGTTATTAAATTATAGGCATGAAATAAATTGTCCTTTCTTCTATTTGCACGAATAGAATGTTCTAAATACTCAAGACTTGTATTTACAAAATCTTTTAAACTATGTAATGAGATTT